>DATBKR010000033.1:0-2784 GCA_036555805.1 Hyphomicrobiaceae bacterium
TTCCTGAGCCGCCTCCTGGCATTTCGCTCCGAGCGGACCCGGATTTCGCTGCCGTTACGGTGCTGACGCAGGAGGAGCTGTTGGCGCAGCCCTTTGCCCAGCTCGGCGATATCCTTGCGACCCAGCCCGGCATCGCGTCGACCTCCTTCGCGCCGGGCGCCAGCCGGCCGATCATCCGCGGCTTGAGCGGGTTCCGGGTCGGCATCACCGAGAACGGGCTCATGTCGGGCGACGTCTCCGCCATCAGCGACGACCATGCCGTCCCCATCGATCCCAACGCCGTCCGGCAGGTCGAGGTGGTGCGCGGTCCGGCGACGCTGCGCTACGGATCGCAGGCGATCGGCGGCGTCGTGAACTCCATCACCAACCGCATCCCAGAGGCACTTCCCCCCAATGGCATCGCCGTGGAGACGCGCGGGGGCTTCAACAGCGTCGACAACGGCCGTGACGGCAGCGCCATGGTCGAGGCTGGGTCGGGCAACTTCGTCGTCCACGCCGACACCTTCAGGCGCACGTCCGGTGACTACAGCATCCCCGGCGGCACGCAGGCCAACTCCAGCGTGGACAGCGAGGGCTACGCACTCGGTGGCTCCTGGGTGTCGCGCAACGGCTTCGTCGGGCTCTCCTACACGTCTTTCGACAGCACGTATTTCATTCCCGGCATCGAGGCCGCAGCCGACAAGAACCACATCGTGCTGCACCAGGAGAAAGTGACGAGCCGCGGCGAGTGGCGCATCGGGGAGAACGGCATCGATGCCATCCGCTTCTGGCTCGGCGCCACCGACTACAAGCACAGCGAGGTGGATGGGCTCGGGGCCGATACCACGATCGGCTCGATCTTCAAGAACACGCTCTATGAGGCGCGCGTAGAGGCGCAGCTGCAGCCGGTCAAGACCGGCCTCGGCGAGCTGCGCGGCGCTGTCGGCACGCAATGGTACCATCGCAACCTCTCCTCGGGGGGCGGCGAGGATGGCACCCTCCTCGATCCCACGACCACGCGCAGTCTCGCCGGCTTCATCTTTGAGGAGCTGCAGTTCGCGCCCAAGCTGCGCTTCCAGGCGGCCGCGCGAATCGAGAGCGACATTGTGAACGGCACCGCCGCAACGTTTCCGGACAATTTTCTGCCGCCGCCCGACGATCCCACCCTGTCGTCCTCCAAGCGGGACTTTACGCCCAAGAGCGTCAGCGTCGGTCTGCTCTACGATCTGCCGTTCGGCATCGTCGCCCGCTTGACCGGCCAGCACGTCGAGCGCGCACCCGACCCGATCGAGCTGTTCTTCAGGGGACCGCACGATTCCACGGGTACCTTCGAGATCGGCAATCCGAACCTGAAGATCGAGGCCGCCAACACGGTCGAGCTTGGTTTCAAGCGGGCCGTGGGCGCCTTCCGCTTCGATGCCTCGGTCTACCACACGGACTTCAGCAACTTCATCTTCAAGCGATTCACCGGCGTCAAGTGCGATGACGATTTTGCCTCCTGCGGCAGCGGCACCGATTTCGACGAGGCGGTCACCTCGCAGCAGAACGCCACCTTCTACGGGCTGGAGCTGCAGGCGGAGTACGACGTCGCCCGCCTCTGGCGCGGGGTGTGGGGCATCTCCGGGCAGTACGACTTCGTTCACGCCACGCTCGACGACGGCACGTTCGTCCCGAAGATGCCGCCGCACCGCCTCGGCGGCGGCGTCTATTACCGCGATGCCAACTGGCTGGCCCGCATCAGCCTGCTGCACGCCTTCGCGCAGGACGAGGTCGCGGCGTTCGAGAGCGACACGCCTGGCTACAACCTGCTTAACGCGGAGCTGGCCTATACCTTCAAACTGGACAAGCAGGGCAGCCTAGTGCCGGAGATGACGGTCGGCATCCGGGCCGAGAACCTGCTGGACGACGACATCCGCTTGAGCACGTCCTTCAAGAGCGACGAGGTGCTCCAGCCCGGCCGCAACGTCCGCCTGTTCGGCAGCGTAAAGCTTAACTGAAGTCGCCGGTACACGTGGCGAGCCGCTAGCCCCCGGATGCACCTAACAAGCTAGCCCGGCGGGCGGCGCTCGACCTTCTCCGCCACCAGGCTGTAGCCGGCCTCGGCGAGACCGGTGAAGGCGGTGGCAACCTTGAGCGTGCCTGTCACCCACACGGGGTCGAAGGTGCCGCTCACGTCGAAACCCTGCTCGCTCCTGACGTAGACGATCTGGTTGGCAGGCGGCGGCGGCACGTGGATGCAGGCGCCCACGAACGGCACCAGCAGGAATTCCTTGACCGTGGTGGCGTCGAAATCGAGCGACACCACGTAGCCTCCGATGCGCACGCGCTTGCCGTCGAGTGCGGCCACCACCGGCGCGGGAGCCTCGCTCGCCTGGCCCAGCCCCCCGGGGCCCGACATCCACCGGCCCTCGGACTGGAGCGGCCCGGTCGGCGCGCCGGCGTGGGGGTTGGCAGGATCAATGGGCGTGGAAGGTCTTCCGGAGAAGAATGACTTGGGCGGCGCATCCGGCACCGTAGGGATGAGCTGCCCCCATCTCAGCTCGATCGGCGCGTCGGCCGCATGTACGGGCACCGGCCGCACCAGGAGGAGGAAGAGGCCACCGGACAACGCAAGCACCGCCGAGGCGGCGACGATGCGACGGCTCCAGACCCTCATGGCTCAGCTCCTCTTTTGCCTTTCCATCTGATGCCTCAGGTGCGCACGGTCATGCCGTCGGCGAGCGAGAGGCGGTAGGCGCGCAGCGCCGGCAGCAGGCCGGCGATACAGCCCGCCAGAACGATGGTAGCCAGCGTCGCCCAGGCGTC
>DATBKR010000034.1:0-8882 GCA_036555805.1 Hyphomicrobiaceae bacterium
ACCACCGAGCGCATGCGCCGGTCGGTCAACGACGCCATGGATCTGCACGGTGGCCGGGGCGTGTGCGACGGGCCGTCCAACTACCTGCAGTCCGCCTACCAGATGATGCCGGTGGCCATCACGGTGGAAGGCGCCAACATCCTCACGCGCTCGCTCATCACCTTCGCGCAGGGTGCGCTGCGCTCGCACCCCTACCTCTACAGGGAGATCGAGGCCTGCCAGGACAGCGACGAGCGGCGCGGGCTGGCGGCGTTCGAGCGGGCCTTCACCGACCACGTCGCCTTCGCGGTGTCGAACGTGTTCGGGGCGGCGTTCCACAACCTCACGGGCGGCCTGTTCGGGCGCGTCCCCGACAAGGCCTACGGTATCGCCGAATGGTACCGGCAGCTGTGGCGCGCCTCGCGCAACTTTGCGTTCGTGGCCGACTTTACGGTGGCCGTGCTGGGCGGCGGTCTCAAGACCAGGCAGAAGCTCACCGGGCGGCTCGCCGATGCCCTCTCCGAGCTCTACCTGCTTTCTTGCGTGCTCAAGCGCTACGAGGACGACGGCAAGCCGGAGAGCGACCGTCACATCGTGTCGCTGTGCGCCCGCAACGGTCTCCACCGCTTCCAGGAGGCGCTGCGCGGCACCATCGACAACTTCCCCTCGTTTCCGGTGCGCTGGCTGATGCGTCTGGTGGTATTCCCGCTCGGCGCCCACTACAAGCCTGCTCCGGATTGGCTGGGGCACAGGTGCGTGGAGCTGGTGCTGGCGCCCGGCGAGGTGCGCAACCGCCTCACGCGCTACATCTACGTTTCCGACAACCCCGACGACCCCACCGGACTGCTGGAGGTCGCCCTGGCCAAGGCGGTTGCCGCCGAGACGGCGGAGAAGAAACTCGACCGCGCTGTGCGCGCCGGCCGCGTGCGCCGCGTGCACGGCACCGACTGGGTCGGGGAAGCGGCCAAGCTCGGCGTCATCTCCGATGCGGAGGCTGCCCAGCTGCGCGAGCTGGAGGCCCTGACGGCCCGCGTCATCGCCGTCGACCACTTCGATCCGGCGGAGCTGAAGCCGCATTACATGACGGCGGGGCACAACGCGCGCGCCGTGCGGAGCGCCGCGGCAGAATGAGGAAGGGTTTGATCATTGCGAGAGACACATGCGCCGCGCTGCCCCTCTCCCCATCGGGGAGAGGACGTGAGGCCATGACTTACGGCTGCGCAGTGCTCGCTCGTCACGGATGGTCGATCAATGGCGCAGCCGTAAGTCATTTGGCCGAACTGGTGACGGGGGACTATTCAGGGTCGGGCGAGGAAGGCCCCCTCATCCGGCCCTTCGGGCCACCTTCTCCCCAAGGGGAGAAGGGGCGGTTGCAGCCCGCGCTGGAGGTGCCATCATGGATGTGAACGCACTGCGCGACTGGCGCTACTCGGTCGATATGTGGGGCATCGCCTGGGCGGTATTCGACCGCGAGGGCGAGAGCCAAAACTCGTTCAGCCGGCGCGCGCTCGAAGAACTGGGCGCCATCGTCGAAGCCGTGGAGCGGGGCGCGCGAGACCGCACGCTGCGCGGCCTCGTCATCATCTCGGGGAAGGAGAAGGGGTTCATCGTCGGCGCCGACGTGCGCGAGTTCGAGCAGCTGACGAGCGAGCGCGAGGTGATCGAGAGCGTGAACCTCGTCAACGGTTATCTCGACCGCATCGAGCGCATGCCCATTCCCGTGGTGTGCTGCATCCATGGCTTCTGCCTGGGCGGCGGCCTGGAACTGGCGCTGGCCTGCCACTGGCGCATTGCCACGCGCGATGACGCCACGCGCCTCGGCTTCCCAGAGGTGCGGCTTGGGCTCTTCCCCGGCTTCAACGGCACCGCGCGTTCGATCCGCCAAGCCGGCGCGCTCGCCGCCATGCCGCTGATGCTGACGGGCTCCATGATCCGCGCCGGCGCGGCCCGCGCCATGGGCCTCGTCGACGAGCTGGTGGCGAGCCCGCTCGGCCTGCCGTGGGCCGCACGCAAGGCGATCGAGCGCAAGCGCAGGTCCAAGCCGGTCGCTCTCTGGAAGGATCTCGCGCGGCAATGGCCAGCGCGCGAGCTGCTCGCCAGGAAGCTGCGCGCGGAGACTGCCAAGAAGGTGCGTGCGGACCATTACCCGGCGCCGTTCAGGCTCATCGAGCTGTTCGAGACCCACGGCGGCAACCTCGACGGCATGAAGGCCGCGGAGACGCGCGCGTTTGCGCCGCTGATGATGGGCCCCGCCTCGCGCAACCTGCGCCGCGTGTTCAAGCTGATGGAGATGCTCAAGGCCCAGGCGCCGAAGGACTCCGCCTTCAAGCCCTTGCGCGTGCACGTGATCGGTGCCGGCGTGATGGGCGCCGACATCGCCGGCTGGTGCGTGGCGTCCGGCATGGAGGTGTCGCTGCAGGACGTGAATGCCGAGCAGATCGCCAAGGGCATCGCTGCGCAGAAGAAGCTGTTCGCGCGCAAGTTCAGGACCAGGCCGCAGCGCGATGCCGCCGCGGCGCGCCTCCTCGCCGACCCCGGCGGCGCCAACATCGGCCGCGCCGATGTGGTAATCGAAGCGATCGTGGAGCGGCTGGAGAGCAAGCAGAACCTGTTCAAGGCGATCGAGGGCAAGCTCAAGCCGGGCGCGGTGCTCGCCACCAACACTTCCTCCATCGTGATCGAGGAGATCGCCGAGCCCCTGGCCGACCCTGGCCGGCTGATCGGCATCCACTTCTTCAATCCGGTGGCCCAGATGCCCCTGGTCGAGGTCATCAGGGGCAGAGAGACGCGCGAGGAGGAGATTGAGAAGGGCTGCGTGTTCGTGACGGCCATCGACAAGTTCCCGCTGGTCGCCAGGAGCAGCCCCGGCTTCGTCGTCAACCGCGTGCTCGGTCCCTACATGATGGCGGCGCTGCAGCGCGTGGAGCGCGGGGAGATGAAGGAGAAGATCGACGAGGCGGCGCGCACCTTCGGCATGCCCATGGGGCCGGTGGAGCTGGCCGATACCGTCGGCCTCGATGTGTGCGCCAGCGTCGGCAATATCCTGAAGATCGCGCCCGGGGATTCAACCATGGGCGGCTCGAAGCTCGACCAGATGGTGGCGGCCGGCAGGCTCGGCAAGAAGTCGGGCGAGGGCTTCTACGTCTGGAAGGACGGCAAGCCGCAGAAGGCTCAGCCCGAGAAACCCTGGGACAAGGGCGAGCTTGAGCGCCTGGGCCGCGAGCTGGTCGATCCGCTGATCCGCGAGGCCGAGCGCGTGCGCGACGAGCATATCGTGGAGAACGGCGACCTTGTCGACGCCGGCGTCATCTTCGGCACCGGCTTCGCCCCCTTCCGCGGCGGCCCGCTGGACTTCGCCGCCAACGAGGAGAAGTCCAACGTGGAGGTCCTGCGAAGGCCGGCGGTGGCGTAGGTTTCACCCGTCATCCCGGAAGCCGAGCCTCGGCGCACGAGCCGGGGCGAGGCTATCCGGGACCTCGGGCAGCGAATCGAACTCCCGAGGTCCCGGCTCCGAGCGCTGCTCGCCTTTGGCTCGCATCGCTCAGGCCGGGATGACGGGTTTGGCAAGGTTGGAGAACAGGAGGCAGACCCGCAGGGTCTGACCCCATCGGAGCCCCCCACATGAACCAGACCCTGCGGCGCGTTGCGGTGATCGGCGGCGTGCGCATCCCGTTCTGCCGCTCCAACACGCTCTACGCGGACAAGTCCAACCTGGAAATGCTGACGGCCGTGCTCAACGGCCTGGTCGACAAGTACCACCTCGCCGGCGTGCACATCGACGAGGCCGCGGGCGGCGCCGTGGTCACCCACTCCCGGGACTGGAACCTGGCGCGCGAGGCGGTGCTCGGAACCAGGCTGGCACCCACCACGCCCGGCATCACCATGCAGCAGGCGTGCGGCACCAGCCTGCAGGCGGCCATGGGCATCGCCGCCAAGATCGCCGTCGGCCAGATCGAGAGCGGCATCGCCATGGGCTCCGACACCACCTCGGACGCGCCCATCGTCTTCAAGGAGAAGTTCGCTCACCGCTTGGTCGAGGTGCAGAACGCACGGTCCTTCGGCGACCGGTTCAAGGCCTTCAAGGGCTTCTCGCCCGGCGAGCTGGCGCCGCAGCCGCCCTCTGTGGCCGAGCCTCGCACCGGCCTCACCATGGGCCAGCACGCCGAGTTGATGGCGCAGGAGTGGCACATCGGCCGCGCCGAGCAGGACCAGCTCGCCTTCGAGAGCCACAAGAAGGGCGCCGAGGCCTACCGCTCGGGTTACATGGACGATCTGGTCGTGCCGTTCGCCGGCGTGTTCCGGGACAACAACATGCGCGAGGACATCAACCTGGAGAAGATGGCCAGCCTGAAGACCTCGTTCGACAAGTCCGAGCGCGGCACGCTCACCGCCGCCAACTCGACGCCGCTGACCGACGGCGCCGCCGCCGTGCTGCTGGCCTCGGAGGAGTGGGCGACCAAGCACGGCGTGCCGGTGCAGGCGTACTTCATCGATGGCCAGACCTCTGCCCTCGACTTCGTCGCCGGCGAGGGGCTGCTGATGGCGCCGACCGTGGCCGTCTCGCGCCTCCTGGAGCGTACCGGCCTCAAGCTGCAGGACTTCGACTTCTACGAGATCCACGAGGCGTTCGCCGCGCAGGTGCTGACCACCCTCAAAGCCTGGGAGGACCCGGTCTACTGCAAGACCCACCTCGGCCGCGACGAGCCGCTGGGACCCATCGACCGCTCGAAGCTCAACGTGCACGGCTCGAGCCTCGCCTTCGGTCACCCGTTCGCGGCGACCGGCGCGCGCATCCTCGCCAACCTCGCCAAACTCCTCTCCGAGCACGGCGGCCGCGGCCTTATCTCCATCTGCACCGCCGGGGGCATGGGCGTTGCCGCCATCCTGGAGGGCAGGAAGGCCGCCGAGATGCAGCTGGCGGCGTAGGCGACGTAGGGTGCGCCAGCCGCGAAGCGTCGTACCCGCCACTGAACGCAGGCCTTGGGACATGATCGCGGTAGGGACGTGAGTTACCCTACGCCGCCCGCACAGATCCGTACGTGCCCTATTAAGGCATACCGCCCCAACCGCGGGTGTGCGGCGGCAAAACGGGCGCTCGGCCATGGGTGGCGGATGCGCGGTTTGGGCAGGAACGCAGCCGCAAGCTGGGCGATCCGCTCCCACGTGCAGGCGCACTTGGCTGCGCCGCCGTCAGTGGACTTGCGCCACCTGCTCCTTGCCGGTATCTCCGGCGCACGTGGTTTACGGCCCTTCGGGCCTAACCCGCCCTACATGGGCCCACGTGGCCTGGCTGCGAACGCCCGTGCGTGGCCGATCAGCGCCAGGCAGGCGCGCACGGCGTCGGCGCCCTTGCCGCGGCGGCCGCCCGCGGCGCGCGCCAGGGCCTGGGCCTCGTTCTCCACGGTGAGGATGGCGTTGCCGAGCGGGATGGCGTGGCGCACGGCGATGTGCATCAGCCAGTGGTTGGCGTTGGCGCACACCGTCTCGTAGTGCGTGGTCTCGCCGCGGATCACGCATCCCAGAGCCACGCAGCCGTCGAAGCGGGCGTTGGCGGCGCCGACCGGGATCAGCCCCGCCTGGACAGCCTGAGCAAGCGCCAGCGGGATCTCCAGCGCGCCGGGCACCGCAATGCGCTGGAACGAGGCGCCAGCCGCGTCCAGCTCGGCAATGGCGCCGGCCGCCAGGGCCTCGGCGATGGCGCCGTAGTAGGGCGCCTCGATCAGCAGCACGCGAGCGCCCTCGACGGCCGGCGGCAGCCGCGGCACCTCGCTCGCATGCTGTGCCGGGCCCACCATGGCCGCTCACCCGATCCGCCGCTGGCCGACGATGCGCAGCCCGAACGCCTCCAGCCCCACGTAGCGCGACGGCGGCGTGTTCGACAGCAGCACCATGTCGGTGACGCCCAGGTCGCGCAGAATCTGCGAACCGATGCCGATCTCCACCTGCGGGCGCTCGGTATCGATCCTCTTGCCTGCGCCGCGGTCGGCGCTGCGGGCGATCCACTCCGACACCGACTTGGGCCTCAGATCGCGGATCAACACAATCACGCCGCGGCCCTCCTCGGCGATGGTGCGCATGGACTTCTCAATCAGCGAGCCCTCGGCGCCCTCGGTGCGCACGCCCAGGAGGTCGGCCATGGCGCTCACCGCGTGCACACGCACCAGCACCGGGCCCGGCGCCTGCAGGTCGCCCCTGACGAGCGCCAGGTGCTCCACCGACTCCACCGTGGTCTCGTAGACGTGCAGCTCGAAGCCGCCGCCGAAGGCGCTGTCGAGACTGGAGCTGGCGATGCGGCGCACGACACGGTCGTGCTTGAGGCGGTAGGCGATCAGGTCCTCGATGGTGCCGATCTTGAGGCCGTGGCGCTGCGCAAAGGGCACGAGGTCGGGCATGCGTGCCATGGTGCCGTCGTCGTTCATGATCTCGCAGATGACGGCGGCCGGATAGAGGCCCGCAAGCCTGGCGAGGTCCACGCCCGCTTCCGTATGCCCCGCCCGCACCAGCACGCCGCCCTCGCGCGCAATCAGCGGGAAAACGTGGCCCGGCGAGACGATGTCCTTGTGGTCCTTGGTAGCGTCGATGGCGGTGGCGATGGTGCGGGCCCGGTCGTGAGCGGAGATGCCGGTGGCCACGCCTTCCCGCGCCTCGATCGACACCGTGAAAGCGGTGGTGCGCTTCCTTGCCTCGGTCTGGGGCGCCATGTACTGCAGCCGCAGATCCTCGGCGCGCTGGCGCGTGAGCGACAGGCAGACGAGGCCGCGGCCGTGCTTGGCCATGAAGTTGATCGCATCGGGCGTGGCCATCTGCGCGGGGATCAGGAGGTCACCCTCGTTCTCGCGGTCCTCGGCATCGACCAGGATGATCATGCGGCCGTTGCGCAGGTCTTCGATGATTTCCTCGATGGGGGAAAGGAAGCCCTTGCCCTCCGCGTAGATCACCCGCTGCGCGCTGCTGTTCACCGCTGCAACTCCCAGTCCGGTTCTCGGGCTCGTTCTCAGGTCCGTTCCATCAGCCGCGCCACGTAGCGCGCGATCAGGTCCACCTCCAGGTTGACCTGGTCGCCGGGCTTTCTGGCGCCCAACGTGGTGTGGGTCAAGGTGCGCGGGATGACGTTGATGCCGAAGCGGTCGCCCGCCTCCTCGTTGACCGTGAGCGAGATGCCGTCGAGCGCGACTGAGCCCTTGGGGGCAATGTAGCGGGTCAGCGCCGCCGGCACCTCCACGGTGAAGCGATGCGATTGGCCGTCCTCGCGCACGTCTGCGATGCGGCCGACGCCGTCCACGTGGCCGGCCACCAAGTGCCCGCCCAGCTCCTCGCCAGCCCTCAGCGCCCGCTCCAGGTTGACGCGCCGGCCGGGCTGCCATTCCGAGAGCGTGGTCTTCGCGAGCGTCTCGTTGGAGACATCGACCGTGAACGCGCAGCCGCCGCCGGGCTCGGCCGCGACCGCGGTGGCCGTGAGGCAGGCCCCATCGCAGGCGATGGAGGCCCCCAGCGCAATGCTCTCCGCCGGGTAGCCGCAGCGGATGGTGAACCGCCCGCCGTCGCGCGCCGCCACGGTGCCCAGGTCGCTGATGATGCCGGTGAACATGGGCGCAAGGTACCACGCGCCGCCGATGCCACAAAAGTCGGCGAGTGTTCTGGGGGCTGTGTAGATCGCCCTGCGCCCCTTCCTCCTTTCGGGTGCGTCCACGGGACAGCCCGGTCCTGCCCGCTCAACCCTTCTTGCCGGATTTGCGCTCCAGCTCCTCCAGGAGGCGCCGGAACCTTTCCGGAACGGCCTCGCCCACCACGTCCTCGAACAGGGACCGCAGCTCATGGCCGATGCGTTCGCGAATCTCGGCGTCCTTCGGCCTGTCCTGGCCCTGCTCCGGCGCGGTCGTCGGTGTGGCCGTTGGCCCGCAGGAATGCCGCTTAATCATTGTCGCTCTTTGCGATTCGGCGCCGTTCAGTTACATAGTATCGCCTTCGGCTGCCCTGGCTGCCGCGCCGCGAGCCTTAAATCATGTCACTGGCCGAAAGCATTGCGCCACATATACCACATCTGCGCCGGTTCGCGCGGCTCCTCACGGGTTCACAGAGCGCCGGTGACGCAGCGGTGGAGCGCGTGCTGCAGGCGGTGGCCGCGGATCCTTCCATCTTTCCGGACCTGTCGCCGCGCCCGGGTCTCTATCAGTGCTTCCTCGCCACGCTCACGCGCCGCTATCGCGACGGCGGCCCCGCGCCCGGCCTCCTGGGCGATACCGCCGCGCGCTCGCTCGCGGCGCTGACGCCCGAGGGCCGGCAGGCCTTCCTGCTGGTCAGCGTCGAGGGCTTCAGCCAGGCGGAAACCGCGCAGATCCTCGCCCTTTCGGAAAGACGGGTGGAGGCGTTGCTGCGCGAGTCCGGAGCGGAAATCGGCCGGCAGATCGCCACCGAGGTTCTGGTGATCGAAGACGAGCCGCTGATCGCGCTGGACCTGAAGCGGGTGCTGGAAGGCCTCGGCCATCGGGTGGCGATCGCGCGCACGCACCATGATGCCTTGCGCGCGGCCGAACTCAAGAACCCTGGGCTGGTGATCGCGGATATCCGCCTCGCGGACGGCAGCTCGGGGCTCGACGCCGTCAACGACCTCCTGCGCAGCCTCACCGTGCCGGTGGTATTCGTAACGGCGTTTCCGGAGCGCCTCGCGACGGGGCGCGGCCCGGAGCCGGCGTTCCTGGTCCGCAAGCCGTTCCGGGAGGAGGCGATCAAGGCGATCGTGAGCCAGGTGCTGTTCTTCGATCAGCAGGCGACCGGCCGGGAGCCAGGCCCCGATTCCGCGGCGTCGTGATGCTGCCGGACCGGCCTTCGCAAGGCCGCAGGTCGTTGCGCTCAAGGTGAAAGCCCCTGAGGTCAACCCCCTGAGGTCGCCGGGCAGCTCGTTC
>DATBKR010000035.1:0-13966 GCA_036555805.1 Hyphomicrobiaceae bacterium
AGCAGCCAGAGAGGCTTGAGACCGGTCCCGGAGGCGATGCCCTCCTCCCGCACGTAGCCCGCAACGAAGCCGAACACGCCCCACCCCACGGACAGATAGGGCACGTAGGCCAGCGCGACGGCGGCGGCCACACACAGCGGCAGACGCCAGTCCCACGGCCGCCACAACACCGGCAGCGCCAGTGCGGCCAGCGGCTTGATGAGCGCCCCAAGCGCGATCAGCACGCCTGCAAGCAGCGTCCGGCCGCGGACATACACCAGCAGTCCAGCGAGAAGCAGGGCCAGCATGGCCGCATCCACGTGGCCGTTACCCGCGATCTCCCACACCGGCAGCGGGTGCCAGGCATAGGCCGCGACGGCAATGGGCGGCCTCCCGAGTTGCCGCAGCAGCGCAACGATGGCGGCGATGGCCGCTGCCTCGAACAGGAGGAGGCCGAACTTCATCGCGAGCACGCTTTCACCAAGGCGCGTCACGGCCAGGAACACGAATTGCGCACCCGGTGGATAAAGCGTGACGGCGTAGTCGGCACGGTTGATGTGCGGCCAGATGCTCGGGTCGCGCAAGGCGGACAGCTCGCTCGCGGCGGGCACATAGCGGTAGGGGTTGATGCCCGCGGCCTGCACGCGGCCGTCCCAGATATAGCGATAGATGTCGCCGGACAGGGTCGGCTCCGAGACCAGCAGCACCAGCCGCATGCCGGCTGCGCCGAGCAGGACGATGGCCAGGGCCACATTCCGGTGAGCAAGGATGGTCGCGCGTCCGGCGGCAAAGGCGCAGCAGGCCGCTATCGCATAGGCTCCGATCAGCACCCAGCCGCCGAGGCGCCAATGCAGCAGCGCTGCGCCAGCCGAGAGCGCACACAGGCCGAGCGCCATGGCGGCCAGCCAGAGGATCGGCCAATCCCTAGTCCACAGCATGCCCGGAAGCCGGTGCATCACGGGCCGCCACCCATGGCTCGATCGGCGCCGATGCGGGCGCGCAACCCCCGCTCCTGCACCAGGACGCCAAGGCATGCACGCGTCCAGGCAGCAGGCGCCGGAGCCCCGACACTGCGGAACGCCTTTCCGTCGAGCGCTTCGTCGATCAGCGCCTGCAGGGTTCCCGCGGCATCGACGTCGTACCAGGTCGGCAGCACGAGTACCGGGAGGCCGAGGGCCTCGGCCCGTTCAACCGTCTGAGCGAACACGCGATCGGTGCTCCAGGCGATGTCCTCGAACAGCCCTGCATGCACGCGCTTCATCCCGATCAGGTAATATCCGCCGTCGGTCGATGGCCCGAGCACGAGGCGGTCGCCTGCCGCGGCCAGCGCCGTGGCGGCGGTCACGAGATAACCCACGGGCAGCGTCGGGCTGTCGGAGTTGATGAGGCAGACGGCATCGTGGCGCGCAGCGAGCAGGGTCGCCGCGGCATGGTGCAGGCAATCGCCCAAGGTGGGCGCCCCCGTCTCGATGAGCCCAAAGCTTGCCGGCAGATGCGCCCTGAAGAAGGCCTCGGACCCCGCGGGGGCATACGCGATCCAGCCGCTGATGTTGGCGAGCGCTGCAGCAGACACGATGTTGTCCGCGGCATCGCGCAGGAACGCCGTGTTGAGCATCGCGGCCTCGTCCTCGGTCAGAGGCGGCACCAGACGCGTCTTGGTCTGGCCGGCGATGGACGCCTTGGCCATGATGGCAATGGCGCATCTGGACTGCCCATGCCGGTCCGTACCCTGCGTCATGCACGCTCCGCGTTCGCTGGCCCGAGCCCGACCGTTGCCGCCGGGCATCTCGCCCGAAGACGGTGGCATAGCCGAGGCTCGCCCGGAGATTTCGTTCGATCCTCTTGTACGGTTACACCCTACGGTTACACCGGCGGGAACCGGACGGGCGGCCCAGCGGCGGGTATTCTGTCTCGGGTGGGCGCGCTACTCTATCGGGACGTCCGCAGACGACGTGAGGGAGGTTGCCGATGCGCCTGGCCGACTTGACCCTGCGAGACCGTGTCGCCGTGGTGACCGGCGGAGGTCAGGGCATCGGACGAGCGATCAGCCGCGCCTTCGCGCAATTCGGCGCGAGCGTCTGCGTCGCCGACATCAGTGCCGAGGCCGGCACAATCGCGGCCTCGGAGATCGAGGCGATGGGCGGCGAGGCGCTGGCGGTGCGCGCCGACGTGACGGTCGCCGCGGATGTAACCGAAGTTGTCGAGAAATGCGTCGCCGGCCTCGGTGGGATCGACATCCTCGTGAACAATGCCGGCGGTGCGAGCGGCGTCGGATTCAAGATCGGCCGCGTGGTGAACATCGAGGAGCACGACTGGGACGGCACCCTCGACGCCAACCTGAAGAGCGCCTTCCTGTGCAGCCGCGCGGTCGGGCGCCTGATGCTGGAGCAAAAGAGGGGCGCCATCGTCAACATGGCCTCGGTGACGGGGAGGATGCCCTGGGCGGGCCTGCCCGCCTACTCGGCCGCCAAGGCGGCCGTGATCAGCCTCACGCGCTCGCTGGCCATCGAGCTGGCGCCCCACGTGCGTGTCAACGCGATCGCCCCCGGCCTGATCGAGACGGCCCGCACCTCCCGCAACCGCCGCGCGGAGCAGCTCGATCGGCTCCTCAGCAACGTGCCCCTCGGCCGCTTGGCGCAACCCGAGGAGGTGGCCGACCTGGCGGTGTACCTGGCTTCCGACGTGGCCGCGTGGATGACGGGCGCCGTGGTGGACTTCAGCGGCGGCCAGTTCGGGATGGCGGAGGACGGCCGGCCGAAGTTCCGCGATGTGCGGGACTGAGTGTCGTGCCGGTTTTGTCATCCCGGAATTGCGCGAAGCGCAATATCGGGGACCCAGGGCCAAGAAAGGGAGCACGGAGCTTGCGGCCCTGGGTACTGGGTCGCGGGCTATCGCCCGCGCCCGGCATGGCAGCGCGGGGGGTCGGCGTCAGCTCATCGCCCCGCCGCCATCGACCGGCAGGGCCACCCCGGTGATGTAGGACGCCTCGGGCGACACCAGGAACAGGGCGGCGTGGGCCATCTCCTCGGGTGTGCCCAGCCGCTTGATCGGCCGCACCTCCTTGTTCATGCGGACGTAATCTTCCGGCACGATCTCCGGGTTGCGGGCCAACACGCCCGCCCACAGCGGCGTGGAGTCGATCGGGCCGGGGCACACGGCATTGACGCGGATGCCGTCCTTGGCCAGCGCCACCGCCAGGGTGCGGGTGAGCATGAGGAGCGCCGCCTTGGAGACGGAGTAGGCGGGCGACTGCGAGGAGGGCCGCAAGCCCAGCCCCGACCCAGTGAACAGGATCGACCCGCCGCCCGCCTTCCTGATCTCGGGCGCAGCGTATTTGGCCCCGAAGAAGCCCGCCTTGACGTGCACGTTCATGATCTGGTCGTAGGCTTCCTCCGACGTCAGCTCCAGGCGACCGGGGCCGGCGACCCCGGCGTTGTGGAAGAAAATGTCGAGGCGGCCGAAGCGGGAGACCGTGGCGGCCACCATCGCCTCGATCTCGGCGATGCGAACCAGGTCGGCGCGCACGAAGCCGGCCTCTCCTCCGCGCCGGCGGATTTCCTCCTCGGTCGCCCGGCCGTCCTTGTCGTTGATGTCGGCGATGGCCACGCGGGCGCCTTCCCGAGCGAACAGCTCGGCGCTGGCCCGGCCGATTCCCGTCGCCGCTCCCGTGATCAGGGCCACCTTGCCTGCGAGCCTCATTCCAGTCCTCTCTCCCCGCCCGCCGGTGTGTGCGCCGCGCGCCGGGTCACCGGTCCGGTTGTGTCCCGACCCCATTGCTGTCGCTTGCTGTCGGACGTCGTCAGTATTATGCTTTTTCTTGACACAAATCCCGACCAGCGCCTAACGTTTTCAATCTCAGGTTGTCGAGGCTCGCGAACGCGCGCCTTACGCGCGAGGAGGGACGTATGCGCCGGTGTGTCGTCGTTGCCGTTGCCGCCGTTTCGACTGCGGTTCTGTGGTGCGCTGCGGCCGCGGCGGCCGATCCGACCGCCAAGATCTCATTCAGCATATGGCAGTCGCCCGACCACTACATGGTCAAGGGCATCCAGCGCTGGGCCTCGGAGATCGGCAAGCGGACCAACGGCAAGGTCGAGTTCGTCTTCTACCACGGCGGCACCCTCACCAAGGGGCCGCAGGCCTACGACGGCATGGTCAAGGGCATCTCGGACGCCGCGGCTGCTGCCACCGGATGGACGCCCGGCCGCTTCCCGCTGACGCGGATCACGGATGTGCCGCTCGGCTGGGCCAGCAGCCGCCAGGCCAGCCTGGTGAGCTGGGAGTTCTACAAGAAGTTCAGGCCGAAGGAGTGGAACGAGGCACACCTCTTGTTCCTCTACACCGACGCCATCGGTAACATCCACACCAAGAAGCCGGTGCGCAGCATCGACGATCTCAAGGGCATGCAGATCCGCGGCACCGGCAACGACGTGCCGCTGATCAGGGCGATGGGCGGCACTCCGGTCGGCACCGCCTGGAGCGAGGTCTACCTCGCCCTGCAGCGCGGCGTGGCCGATGGCCTCATCTCCAACTACGCCTCCTACAAGGCGTCGAAACTGGCCGAGGTGACCCGCTACACCACCGACCACAACGTGCGGTCCGTGGGCTTCTGGGTGGCGATGAACAAAAAGAAGTGGGAGGGCCTGCCCCGGGACGCGCAGAAGGTGATCGACGAGGTGAGCGAGCAGGCCGTCGGGTGGCTGGGCGAGACTCTGGACGCCGAGCAGGAGGACGGTCGCAAGTACGTGCTGGCTTCGGGCAACGAGATCATCGTACCGACCACGGCAGAGGCCGCCCGCTTCGACGAGGCGCTGCGGCCGACCCGCGACGACTGGGTAAAGGAGACGGAGGCCCTCGGCTTGCCGGGGAAAAATGTCCTGGAATTCGTGCTGAAGGCGATGGAGAAATACCAGGGACATTGAGCCAGCGCGGGGGGCTGCTCGAAGGCATGACAGGCATGCGGAAGCCGGCGGAGGAGGAGTCTCGGGCGGTCCGCTCTTCTGGAGCAGCCGACGCAGCCTGCGCCGCGGGATGTGCCGCCCGCTCGGCTCCGGTCGTGTGGCGCAATTCGTAGCCTCGATCGAACCGGGCAAGGGGGAACCAAACGATGCTTCAGCGCATGCACGCGCTCGCGGAGTTCATTGCACGATACTGCGCGGTGATCGCCGGCCTCTGCCTGATGGCAATCGTGGTCGTGACGACGCTCAACATCGTCGCGCGCAAGTTCACGGCGCCCATCCTCGGCGCGCACGAGGCCACCGAGTACCTCGGTGCACTCCTGATCGGTCTCACGCTCGCCTACAATCAGCTCAGGAGGGAGAACATCAGTGTCGAATTGGTGGACACCTTGCTGTCGCCGCGGGCCCGCGCCCTCATGGAGAGCGTCACGTCCATCCTCTCCCTCCTCGTGTGCCTGCTGATCGCCTGGCGCTGCGTCGTCTATGCCATCGAGCTGCGCGAGACGCGGGAGGTGTCGATGACGATGGGCATCGCGTTCTATCCCTTCGTGCTCATCGTCGGCGCGTCGTTTGCGCTGCTGGCCTTCGCGCTGCTCGTCGATTCCCTCAGGGCCGTCGGTGAGGTGCGCAAATGAGCGGTCCGGTCGTCGGCCTCGTCGGCATCCTGGTCCTGCTGGCGGCGATGCTCACCGGCATGCCCATCGCCTTCGTGTTCGCGCTGCTCGGCTTCCTCGGCGTCGTCTACATGATCGGCCTGGAACCGGCTCTCAACATGCTGGCCCTCGATACCTGGGAGGTGTTCAGCTCCTACACCCTCACCGTGATCCCGCTGTTCCTGCTGATGGGCATGATTGCTTTCCACAGCGGCATCAGCCAGCGGCTCTATTATGCGGGCTACGTGCTGTTCGGGCGTGTGCGGGGCGGACTGGCCATGGGCACCATCCTCGCCTGCGCCGCCTTCTCCGCCTGCTGCGGCTCCAGCCCGGCCACGGCGGCCACCATGGGTGCCGTCTCGCTGCCGGAGATGCGCCGATACAAGTACTCGGACGCCCTGGCCACGGGCTGCGTTGCCGCCGCCGGGTCGCTCGGCATCCTGATCCCGCCCAGCATCACCATGGTGATCTACGGCATCATGACCGAGAACTCGATCGGCAAGCTGTTCGTCGCCGGCGTCATTCCGGGCATCGTGCTGACGATCCTCTATATCGTCGCCGTGGCCATCATCACGGCCCTGCGGCCGGAGCTGGTGGGGCCGCCCGCGCCCTCGACGACCATCCGCGAGAAGCTCCAGGCCGTGCTCGGGGGCGTCGGCGAGACGCTCGCGGTGTTCGTGCTGATCATGGGCGGGCTGTTCCTCGGTTTCTTCACGCCCACCGAGGCGGGCGCGGCCGGCGCCGCCGGTCTCCTGCTGCTGGCGCTGGCCCGGCGCCAGCTTCGGTGGAAGGGGTTCGTGGCCGCTGTATCGAGCTCGCTCAGCACCACGGCCATGATCATGCTGATCATCGCCGGCGCCACGGTCTACGGCCACTTCCTCGCGCTCACTCGCCTGCCGGTGGTGGCTGCGGAATGGGTCCTGGGCCTCGGCTGGAACCCCTATGCCGTCATGCTAGTGGTGGCGGGCATCTATCTCATCGGCGGATGCGTGATGGACTCGCTTGCGCTGCTCCTGCTCACGCTGCCGATCTTCTATCCCGTCAGCCAGCAGCTGGGATTCGACCCGATCTGGTTCGGCGTGTTGATCGTGATCTTCATGGAGATGGCCGTGATCACGCCGCCGGTGGGCATCAACGTCTACGTCATCAAGGGCGTCGCCGGCGACGTGCCGCTGGGCACGATCTTCAAGGGCATCGTGCCGTTCCTGATCGCGGAGATCGTGATGGTGCTGCTGCTGCTGTTCCTGCCTCAGATGGCGACGTTCCTTCCGAGCCTGATGTAGGTGCACGACCACGCTACGCCGTGCCGAGGAGTACCTTGAAATGACCGACCTCTACACCGTGGTTTGCATGCAGACCAACCGCGTCGGCATCGACCACCGCCGGGAGATCCGAAGCGCCAACCTGGACCGCTGCCTAGAAATCTTCGGTTACGGCGCCCTGCGGCTCAGCTTCCGCGAGTACGCGCCGCTCAAGCTCGTCGTATTCCCCGAGGTGTTCATGCAGGGCTGGAACGACAGCCCCGCGCCCTATGCCAACATCTTCACCAAGGTCGCCAAGGACATGGCGATCCGGATTCCCGGCGAAGAGACCGAACTGCTGGCGGAGCAGGCGCGCAAGTACAAGACCTACGTGGCCGGCAGCGCGCACGAGGTGATCCCGGAGATCAGCACCGAGTACGCCTTCAACGCCGGTTTCATCATCGACCCCCGGGGCGAGGTCGTCTACAAACGGCACAAGTACACGCCCTACCTGCCCTACCGCGGCCGCGACGACGTGAGCCCGCACGACATCTGGGACAGGTACATCGAGGTCATGGACGGCAAGTTCGGCCGCAAGAAGGGCGATGTCCTGAGCTGCATGTTCCCGGTCGTCGAGACCGACATCGGCAAGATCGGCTATCTCATCTGCAACGAAGGGTTCTACTCGGAGCATTCCCGCGCCATGGGCCTGCAGGGCTGCGAAGTGATGATCCGCTCCAGCGGCATGGCGGAGCCCGACGGGTCGCCGCCGCAGGAGCTGTGGGAGGTGACCAACCGCGCGCATGCCGCGTTCAACATGATGTACGTGGTGGCCTGCGCGCCCGGATTCCTGCAGGTCAAGGGCAACCCGATGAATGCCTATCCGGGCAACTCCATGGTCGTGGACTTCCACGGTGCCGTCATCCAGCGGATCCCGTACCCCGGCGAGTCCGTCACGGCGGCCCAGATCAGCCTGGAGGCGATCCGGCGGCGGCGTACCGACCCGCGCCAGAACTGGCTCACGCAGATCCGCACCGAGGCGTTCCGGGAGATGTACGACAAGCCGATCTATCCGATGAACATGTACCGCGACCGCCTGCCCACGGACCAGGCCGAGCGCTCGCAGGCGCAGCCGATCGAGCGCTTCCTCGCAGAGGGGATATTCGTTCTACCCGCCCGACGCGGGTGAGCGCGGCGCGACAGCTGCGAAATTCCGACGCTCGTAGCGGATCACGTTCTCCCTCCCCGAGGGGGAAGGATGTGCGCGCGCCGATCGCGGTTTACCCCATACCCACCCGCATCGAGCGGCTTGCCCCGTGTGCCTCCAATGACACAGGGAAATGCAAACTCGTCCCCGGGGCGGGCAACAAGAAGCGATGACTTGGCTATTCTCCGTACCGTCACAAGTTTTCGCGCGCATCGTAGGGAGCGGCCATGGCGAGGGGAGCGTGGTTTTATGCATTCGTAAGGCTGGCAGCGCTTGTCGCGAGCGCGTCCGCCTGCAGTGCCGGCGAACCAGTCATCCTCAGGTTCACCCTGCAGGTGCCCGCCTCCAACCCCCAGCTGGGCCTGCCGGTGGTGCAGTTCAAGGCGGAGGTAGAGCGGGAGACCAAGGGGGCCCTGCGTGTGGAGATCTACGACAAGCAAAAGCTGTTCATCGACGACCAGGTCGTGGGCGCCGTGCAATCCGGTGCGGTCGAGATGGGCATGGCCGGCATCAACCAGATTTCCAGGCGGCTGCCGGCCGCCGAGATCGTTGAGCAGCCGTTTCTCTTCAATTTCGAGGCCCTGACGCGCGCCGCGGCCAGCCCTGAACGGGAGCTGAGGCAGCTGCTCGACAAGGCGGTGCTGGAGACCATCGGCGTCCGTGTGCTGTGGTGGCAGACGGGGGGCAACCACATTCTCTTCGGCAAAGGGTTCGACGTGACGGATCCCGAACGCATGAAGAACAAGAAAGTCCGCGTCTACAGCGAGTCCATGGCGAGCATGATCAGGCACTGCGGGGGGGTGCCGCAGATCCTTTCCATCACCAAGGTGTACGACGCATTCAAGGACGGCACCATCGACTTGGCCATGACCGGCGTTCTCTCGGCCGAAACCCGCCATCTGTGGAAGGTCTCGGACACGCTCACGCGCACCGACATTGCCAGCATGGAGTGGATCGTGATCATGAACGAGAAGAGCTGGCAGGCCTTGAGCGACGACCACAAGGCCATCATTGCGGCTGCAGCGAAAAGGGCGGAGCGCGACGTCCGCGAGAAGTCTGCCAGGCTCGAGGAGAAGTCGTGGGAGTGGGCCCGCAACAAGGGCATGAAGGTGTACGACCTCACGCCCGACCAGGTGGCCGAGTGGCGCGCCTGCAGCGCGGATGTGCTGGAGGACTACATGGGCGGCGGCGGAGAGCTGGTCCGCAAGCTGATGCTCGCCTATGGCAAGCTGCGCGCGGACCCTTGTTGCAGCGCCGGGCCGGCGGGCGCCTTCACCCGGCGCTGAGGTGACTGCTGCGGGGCGTGTGTGAGCCCTCCAGGGGTGCGGTGAGGGCTGGCGCCGGCCATTCGCCAACGCCAATCGCCGCTACCTCTCGGTCCTGCCAGCGTGTAGGCTGCCCGCAGCTGCCGGAGAGCAGCCGCGCAAGCGCAGACGCGCAGTGGCGCCATAGGATCTGGGGAGGATCGCCCATTGAGCGCGAGGGAGCACAGCCGCGCCCCGTCTCATGCCGAGACCCAGGCCGAGACCCAGGCCGAGACCCAGGCCGAGACACGCGACGCGGCTGTCCTCGAACGACCGATCCGGTCCGGGGTGGGCGCCGCAGAGTTCGGCAGCGATGCCGTTGCCGACACGCTGCGGGCGCTCGGCATCGCCTACATCGCGCTCAACCCGGGCGCCAGCTTCCGCGGCCTGCACGATTCGCTCGTCAACCACCTCGGCAACGAGCGGCCGCAGCTTCTGCTGTGCCTGCACGAGGAGACAGCCGTCGCCATCGCCCATGGCTACGCCAAGGTGACGGGCCGGGCGATGGCGGCGGCGGTGCACTCCAACGTCGGGCTGTTTCACGCCACCATGGCCATGTTCAACGCCTGGTGCGACCGCATGCCGATGCTGGTGATCGGCGCCACCGGCCCGGTCGATGCGGCCAGGCGGCGGCCATGGATCGACTGGATCCACACCGCACGCGACCAGGGCGCCATCGTGCGCGGCTACACCAAGTGGGACGATCAGCCGGCCTCGCCGGCCGCCGCCCGCGAGGCCGTCGCCCGCGCCTGCTGGCTCGCGAGCACGCTGCCGCGGGCCCCGACCTACGTGGTGCTCGACGCCGGCCTGCAGGAGGAGCCGCTCGCCGCGTCTCTCCCGCCGCTCGATGTCTCCCGGCTGACGCCGGCTGTCGTGTCGGGCGCGTCGGCTGAGGTCATCGCGCGCGTTGCCGCCGAGCTGGCACCGGGGCGCCGCGTTGTCATCCTGGCGGGACGCGCCAGCCGCAGGTTGGAGGCGTTCAGTGCGCGCGTCACCCTGGCGGAGCGGCTCGGCGCGCACGTGGTGACGGACCTCAAGGTGGGCGCAACGTTCCCGACCGACCATCGGCTGCATGCCGGGGCGCCGGCGATCCTGGCGCCCGGCACGGAGGCGCAGGCGGCCATACAGGCGGCGGAAGTCGTCCTCAGCCTCGACTGGGTAGACCTGGCCGGAACGCTGCGCGGCCTGCCGCAGCCCTATGCCGGCAAGGTCATCCACGTCTCGCTCGACCATACGCTCCACAACGGCTGGAGCATGGACTACCAGGCCCTCCCGCCGGTCGATCTCCTCGTAGCTGCCGACGCCGATGAAGTCGCCATCGCGCTGGCCGAGGCCTTGCGCGACCGCCCCACCGCGGCCCTTGCACGCGCGGCGGCCGCCGGGGGCGGGCCCGACACGCCCTCTCCCACCGGTCCGCTGCATGTGGAGCACCTGGCCCGGGCGCTGCGCGAGGCCGTGGGCCGGCGCGACACGTCGCTCCTGCACCTGCCGCTGTCCTGGAACGGCGCCTGGTGGCCCTTCCGGCACCCGCTCGACTATCTCGGCGGCGACGGTGGCGGCGGCGGCGGCGGCGGGCCGGGCATCTCCGTGGGTGCCGCGCTGGCGCTCCGAGGTTCCGGCCGGCTGCCTGTCTCCATCTGCGGCGACGGCGATTTCCTGATGGGCGTCACGGCCCTGTGGACGGCGGCCCACTACCGCATCCCGCTGCTGCTGGTCGTCGCCAACAACCGCTCGTTCTTCAACGACGAGGTGCACCAGGAGCGCGTCGCGCGCATGCGCCAGCGCCCGGTCGAGAACAAGTGGATCGGACAGCGCATCGCCGACCCCGATATCGACCTCGCCTCCCTCGCCCGCGCACAAGGCGCGCGGGGATTCGGCCCGATCGCCGCCCACGAGGCCCTGGCGCCGGCGTTCGCCGAGGCCATCGCCGCAGTCGAGGGCGGCGCGGTTGCCGTCGTCGACGTGCGCGTCGAGCCGGGCTACGCGCCGGCCACGACGGCGACCATGCTTTCGTCGCGCGAGTGAGGCAAGGCATGGCCGCGATCGGGACACAGGCTCGCCCCGCTCCAGCCACGGCGCCGCAGGCGGAGGCGGTGCTGGCGGTCGAGGACCTGGTGAAGCGGTTCGAGACGCCGGACGGAGCGGTGACGGCGGTGGGCGGCGTCTCGTTCAGCGTCCGCAAGGGCGAATTCCTGTCGGTGATCGGCCCGTCGGGCTGCGGCAAGACCACGATCTTCAACATCATCGGCGGCCTCGAGTCCAACTTCCAGGGACGGGTGCGGATCGGCGGAGAGGAGGTGCGCGGGCCGCACAGGTCAATTGGCATGGTGTTCCAGGAGGAGTCGACGTTCCCCTGGCGGACGGTGCTGGAGAACGTGAGCTTCTCGCTGGAGGTGGCCGGCATCGCCCGGGCCGAGCGCCGCAAGCGGGCGCGCCACTTCATCGCGCTGGTCGGCCTTGCGGGCTTCGAGAACCGCTATCCGTCGGAGCTGTCCGGCGGCATGCGCCAGCGCGTGGCGATCGCCCGCACGCTCGCTTTCGAGCCCACCATCCTGCTGATGGACGAGCCGTTCGCCGCGCTGGACGAGCAGACGCGGCTGCTGCTGGGCGACAAGGTGCTGCAGATCCAGCAGGAGCTGGCGCAGACCACGCTCCTCATCACCCACAATATCACCGAGGCGGTGCAGCTGTCCGACCGCATCCTGGTCATGACCTTCCGCCCCGGCCGGGTGAAGCGCGCGATCGAGATCGATCTGCCGCGCCCGCGTACGTCCGAGATCGTCGGCAGCGAGGCGTTCGGCCGCTACGTGGCCCAGGTCTGGAACGACCTGCGCGAGGAGGCGACGCGCGGAATGGCGGAGAGCGAGATCGGCGCGCTCGGTGGGAGGCCGTGACGATGGCCGCGGGAGAGCGCGCGCTGAGGTCCCTGGGGCCGGTCGCCTTCGGCATCGCCGTCATTGCCCTGGCGACGGCGGCGGTTGAGTGGCTGCTGCGGATCGGCGTCTTGAATCGCTACATAGTGCCGCTTCCTTCGGAGGTGCTGGCCAGTTTCCCGCGCATCGTGGTCGAGGAAAATATCCTCGGCCCGTTTCTCGTGACCTGCAGGGAATGCCTCTACGCCATGGCGCTGGTCGCCGTGTTCGGTACTTTCGTGGGCACCCTGCTGCACCGCTTCGCCGCGCTGCGGGCCGCCACGGAGACGTGGGTGGCGGCGCTGGCCTCGGCACCCATTGCACTCATGTACCCGCTGTTCCTCGTGCTGTTCGGCCGCTCGACCCAGACGGTCGTCGCCATGGGGTTCATCGCCGGCCTGCCGCCGGTCATCCTCAAGACGGTCGAGGGGTTGAGCGGCGCGCGGCGGGTGCTCATCAATGTCGGCCGCAGCTTCAATCTCCCCGCCGGACAGATGTTCGCGAAAATTCTGTTCCCCGCCGCCCTGCCGGCCATCTTCGTCGGCCTGAGACTCGGGCTGATCTTCTGCCTCATCAACATCGTCGGCGTGGAGTTCATGATCAATTTCGGCGGGCTCGGCCAGATCATCAACGAGCTTGCCGAGCGTTACGACCTGCCGGGCACCTATGCCGCCATCGGGTTCGTGATCCTCACCAGCGTCCTGTTCTTCATCCTCACCGAGCGGATCGAGCGATGGCTGCGACCGGGGACCTGAGCGGCGTCGCCAGCGCCTCGATCCGGCCGGGCCGTGTCGCCGCGATCCGCATCGCCATCGTCGTGACGGTCGTGACCCTGTGGGAGGCGGCGTCGGCGTCGGGGTTGTTCTATCGCGACGTGGTGCCATCGCTCCTCGCCATCGGTCGGGCACTGGCTGTCCTGGCGGTCAACTCCGACTTCTACCGGCACCTGGGGGTCTCGCTGATGGAGGTGGGCCAGGCCCTGGCCATCGGCGGGGGGCTGGGCATTGTGACCGGGCTCATTCTGGGCGGCAGCGAATTCCTGAGCCGCGCCTTCGAGCGCTATCTCTACTACCTGGGCCCGACGCCCAAGATCATCTTCTTCCCCGTCATGATCATGTGGTTCGGCATCGGGCCGGCCTCGAAGGTGGCGCTCGGCGCGCTGTCGTGCTTCTTTCCGATCGTGCTCAGCGTCGCCGCCGGCATGCGCCAGATCGACCCTGTGCTCATCCGCGTCGGCCGGAGTTTCCACGCGAGCCCGCTGCAGATGGCCGCCAAGATCCACCTGCCCGCCATGCGGCAGCCGATCCTCAACGGCGTCCGCCTGGGGTTTGGCGTGGCCGTGATCGGCACCCTGCTCGCCGAGACGAAACTGTCGAACGCCGGCATCGGCTATCTCATCATGCAGGCCTACGCGGTGTTCGACATGCCGCGCATGTACGCCATGCTGATCGTGCTGTTCGCACTGGCGATCGCCGCCAACGAGCTGGTGGGCCGCTACGCGGGCGAACCCGCAGCGAAAGGATCGTAGCTCAGGGCAGGTTCAAGACGCCGACAAGGGAGGAGAGACCATGCGCAGTGCAACACGGTGGATCGGGCTGCTGGCAGTGGCGGCGCAGCTGCTCCTGCCGGCGGCGGCGCGCGCGGATGACAGCCTGAAGCTCGCCATCGGCCAGCGCGGCAACTGGGAGACGGCGATCGCCGAGATCGGCTCGCGG
>DATBKR010000036.1:0-20410 GCA_036555805.1 Hyphomicrobiaceae bacterium
TGGTGTCGATCACCTCCAGCTCGCCGTCGATGTAGATGTTCTTGAGCTGGTCGATGAGCAGCACCGCCGGATCGCGGTAGATGGCGATGTTGCGGGTCGAGATCTTGACCTTGAGGGTGTTGTTGGGGCCGTAGCCGAGGCCCTCCATGATCTTGCGCGCCTCCGCCCTGCTCTGCTCGACATCGGCGGCGTAGCCCGGCAGCGTCCGCAGCACCTCCGGGGGCATGCCCCAGGCGCCTTCCGGCGGCGGCAGCATGGCGCCGGAGAGGGAGAACTTGCCCTGGCTCAGGATGTCGATCATAGACTTGCGGTCGAGCGTCAGAGCCAGCGCGCGCCGCACCTTGGGATTGTTGAACGGCGCCACTCCGGGGTTGACGATCAGATTGGTTGAAACGCCCGTGGGCGCAAGCTCGCAGATCGCCTTCGGCGCCTGCGCCGTCACGTCCTTCAGCAGCGGCACCGTCACGTCGGCCACGAACGTCATGTCGAACTCGCCGGCCACGAACGCCAGAATGCGGGTCGAGCGGTTCTCGATCACCTTCCATTCGATGCCGTCGAGATGAGGTTTGCCCGGCTTCCAGTAGTCGGGGTTGCGCACGAACTTGACCGTGTCGCCGCGCTTGAACTCGACGAACTTGAAGGGCCCGGTGCCGATCGGGTTGGTACGCATGGCCTGGGCCTTGACGTGGCAGGGGTAAATGGGCGTGTAGCCCGAGGCCAGCATGCTGAGGACGGACGGCTGCGGGCGGTTGAGAACGAAGGTGACCTCGTGGTCGCCGTTGGGCACCACCTCCTTCACATTCTGCCACCACACCGCGCGCGGATTGCGGCGGAACTCGTCCTCGCTGTCCTTGCCGGTCAGCTTGTTGAAGGTGCACTGCACGTCCTTGGCGGTAAACGGCCGCCCGTCGTGCCACTTGACGCCCTGATGCAGCTTGAACGTCAGCTTCGTGCGCGTCGGATCCCAGGCCCAGCTCTCGGCGAGATCGGGAACGATCGTTTCGGGCGTGTTGAGCTTCTTGCTCTGGTCGAACATCACGAGGTTGTTGAACACGGCCATGAACGGCTGCACCGTCGAGATGGTCGCTTCCTCGTGGATGGAGCCGCTCGGCAGGTTGTCGCGATGGTAGATGCGCAGGATGCCGCCGTGCTTCTGCGCCAGTGCCGGCGTCCCCGCCAGGCTCACTGCGATGACAGAAAAAACTGCGCCAAGCGCCAGCCGTGCACGCATGCGATATCCTCCCCTGGGTCGCCGCTGGGCCCGCCTTATCCTAGAGGCGAAGGCTCGCGGCAGCCTCAACTTTGCTTTTGCGCCCACGCTAAGCGCGGGTGCTCCGTTGAGCAACTGGCAATTGTGCTGAGCGCGCAACTTTTGATCGAAAGCGGCGGGCGGCGGCGTCAGCTTGCACACGGACTTGCTGCGCCGCGTCCAAATCCCGGCGTGCCAGGGCGTGGCGCGGGGCCGCCAGCGGCGCAGGCGCGGTCGCCGGGTTTGCTGCCGCGGATGCCGTTGGCAGGGGAGAGCCTCGCGGGGACGACCCGTCGTGCGCCTGAAGCCGATCGGAAGGTCCCGTTCGCGGGCGACACCCTGCGGGGCCGTCTTTCGACCAAATGGGTGTTTCTACCGATTGCGTGGAGCCGCAACATCGTCTCGTTGTGATCCAGCGTCGGAGGACCACCACCGCCATCTCTGCCAGAGAGCCATCGAGCAGCGACCGGAAGGTGGAACCGCGTCTGGTGGGGGGAGATCGTGCAGGGCATGGAGATGCCATGTGCAAGACTTGGCTGGTTGCGATCGGCTTGCAACGGTACGGCCGAAACGGGCGCTCTTCCGCAGGTTGCCTCATTCGGCGTTCGGCTTGCACGCGCAGCTTGGACGCTTCCCCCCGCTCCAAGACGATCTGAAAGGAGCCAGTTATGATGAGCGCATCAGAGGTGCGCAGGTTGAGGGCGCTCAACGGCGAGATGCGCCAGGCGGTGACGAGCGCTTTTGAAGCGCTGGAGCAATGGCGCGACGAGGTCTTCTCCGCCAATGATCGCTGCTTGACGAAGGTTGTGGATCAGATGGCGGCGGCCCAGCGGGCAATGGGCTGGCCCGAGCACGTCACCGCCGCCGCCAGAGAGCATCTTCTGAAAGCCTCGAAGGTCCAAACGCACATGATCGACCAGGTCATGGACGTGTGGGAGCAGCAGCTGAAATCTCAGGATGTCGCCCCGGGCGTGCCGGAGGGTCTGAAGTTTCACATGCCGCCGTTTTCCGGCTCGCCATCCGGCGATCCCGTATCCGAAATGATGCGGCTCGGGGAAATGACGCTCGTCCCGTTCAAGCTGTGGGTCCAGGCGGCGGAGGCGTGGCAGCGGAACTGGGCCGCTGCCATGTCACGCTCCATGGAGCTGCAGTCCCAGCCGACGGCGAAGAAGCCGATGTGAGCAAGAGACGGTTTTTCACACGCACCGGCAGCTGCGCCAAGCAAGATCGAGCTGCCGGGGTGTCTCCCCGTCGTCGAGAGCGCGCGTGCTTGACCTCTGCCTGGTTGCAGATCGGGTGGAGGGTCACATCATGCTGCAATGCACGGCAAGGACGTGTACCGCCGCCGGTCAGCGCACTAGGTTGACCGTGCGGAAGACCGCGACGGGGGCATGGCCACGCGTTTGCCTGGGAGGAAGCGCCATGATTTCCCTGGAGGACTGCATTGCGCTGTGCGGTCTGACCGAGCCCGAGGTTCGCGCCGTCGCCGAACATGAGCAGATAGCGGACATTCACGCGGCGGCTTTGGCGCAGTGTCTGCTTGGGCAACCCGAGGGCTGTCGCAAGATCGGCGCCATGATCGCCGACGACGTGAGCTGGGCGATTCTGCGCGGCGACCGACATCGCGCCGAAGAGCTGTTGACGACGCTCGAACGCTTTGTCGGCTCGCATCCGGAGGCTTCGGCGTCGAAAAGGGCCCAGGCGTGTCTCAGCGGCAGGTTGACTCGCGGCGGCTGAGCCATACCCCGCGCAAGAGCGGACCAGCGATCCCGGCGATGTGACCCGAGCCTCCCAGCGCGAATTCGGCTGGCCCGCCGAGGTGCGGGTTCCAGCATGGCATGCGCACGGATTGGCGGCCGACCAGCTGCCCGGAGACGGCCAGGGGGGCACTGGCTGGAGCGCGCACGCTCGCCATCAACGGGACTCTTTCCTCTTCGTCTCGGGCCTTCCCCCGATACCGCCGCTTTGCGCGAGCCGACAGGCTGGTGCCCCGCTGCCCGGCGCATCGAGAGGACTGGGTGCCCGCTCGGCATGCACACAATGC
This sequence comes from Hyphomicrobiaceae bacterium, assembly GCA_036555805.1. GTDB lineage: Bacteria > Pseudomonadota > Alphaproteobacteria > Rhizobiales > Hyphomicrobiaceae > AWTP1-13. The sequence continues at coordinate 3,294 of DATBKR010000036.1, forward strand.
GCGGGCTTCGCTCGGCCGCGACGGGCGAAAGCAGCCGGCCGCAGAAGCGAGGACCTGCCTTGGCCCGAGTAGGCACAGGACGGCGAGACCGTCGCCTCATCGATCTTGCTCTCCAGGGCGGCGGAGCCCACGGCGCTTTCACGTGGGGGGTGCTCGATCGCATTCTGGAGGAGCCGTGGCTGCAGATCGATGGAGTCTCGGGCACGTCAGCCGGAGCAATGAATGCGGCCGTTCTGACGCATGGCTTTGTGCAGGCCGGTGCGGCGGGAGCCCGCATGGCGCTCGAGGCGTTCTGGCGAAAGGTCTCGCACGCAGCTCTCGTCAGCCCTTTCCAGCGCACGCCGCTCGACGTCCTGCTTGGCCGCTGGACCCTCGACAACTCGCCCTTGTTCGTCGCCGCAGACATGATGGCGCGCGTATTCTCGCCCTACGATCTCAATCCCGTGGGGGCCAATCCGTTGCGGCGGATCCTTGCGGAATCGGTCGACTTCGCGCACCTGTCGGATGGACCCATAAAGCTCTTCGTGACGGCGACCAATGTGAGGACGGGGCGTGGCCGCGTCTTCCGCAACCGGGAGCTCAGTCCCGACGTACTGCTCGCATCGGCGTGCCTCCCCACGCTGTTCCAGGCCATCGAGATCGATGGCGAGCCGTATTGGGACGGCGGATATGCCGGCAACCCGACCATCACGCCGCTCGTGCGCGAATGCCGGTCGCAGGACACGATCCTCGTTCAGATCAACCCCATCGAACGTCCAGGTACGCCGCGTTCTGCGCGCGACATTCTCAACCGCCTCAACGAGGTGTCCTTCAACGCGGTGCTCCTGAAGGAGCTGCGCATGATGGCGCTGTTGCGGAGCGTCGCCCGTTCCTCGGGCGAGGAGGGCGCTCGCTGGGCAAGGATGCGAATTCACCGTATTGCCAGCGAGGTAATGCTGGACCTCGCCTACTCCTCAAAATTCAATGCGGAATGGGAGTTCCTGACCATGCTCCGCGACGAGGGCCGTAACGCTGCCGCGGCATTCCTCAGGGCTCATGGCGATGACCTGGGAGAGGTCTCTTCGCTCGACCTCGACGAGCTGCTGCAGGGGGTCTGAAGGTGGGAATGCTGGGGATCCTGGCCGGCCTCTGCCTCCTCATTTGCTCGGCCTATCGCGGTTGGAGCGTCCTGCTCCTCGCGCCGGCCGCGGCGCTCCTGGCGGCCCTCTTCGGCGGCGAGCCGCTGCTTGCCCATTGGACCCAGACGTTCATGGGGAGTGCGGCGCAGTTCGTGGCTCAGTTCTTTCCGCTCTTCCTGCTCGGCGCGGTGTTCGCAAAGCTGATGGAGGACTCGGGATCGGTATCGGCGATCGCCAAATTCATGAGCCGGCAATTGGGGGAGGGGCGCGCCATCCTCGCGGTCGTGCTCGCCGGTGCGTTGCTTACCTACGGCGGCGTCAGTCTGTTCGTCGCCATGTTCGTCCTGGCGCCGATGGCGCAGGAGCTCTTTCGCTCGGCAGGCATTCCGCGGCGCCTGATACCTGGCGCCATCGTTCTCGGCACCTCGAGCTTCACCATGTCGGCGCTGCCGGGAGCGCCATCCATACCGAACGCAATCCCGATGCCTTACTTCGGAACCACCCTTTTCGCCGCACCAGGGCTCGGCGTCATCGCCGCGGCCATCATGTTCGGCTTCGGGATGTGGTGGCTCCGCCGCGAGGCGGCGCGTGCCGGTTCGACGGGAGAGAATTTCGGCGCGGGGTCGCCGGTGCCGGCCGATCGGCTGGCAAGCGACGAGAAGGTGCGCGAGCGCGCTACAACGGCGCGCGAATTCGACCCTGCCGAGCTCGTCCACGGGCATGCTGCCGAGGCCGCGCCCACGATCGCGGCCGCCGCTCTTCCACTGGCGGCAGTCGTAGCGATCAACCTGCTGATGTCCCTGGTGGTACTGCCGAGGCTCGATGCGGGGTTCCTGTCGGAGGTCCGCTGGGGCGAAACCTCGCTCTCTGCCGTCGCCGGCGTGTGGGCCGTGATCGCGGCGCTTGCATGCGGGACGGGGCTTGCCATCGCCATCAATTTTCGGCGGCTCCCGAGTCTGCGTCAGACGATGGACGCGGGTGCGAACGCCTCCGTCCTCCCGGTCGTCACCGTCGCCAGCCTGGTCGGGTTTGGGGCGGTTGTCGCGGCGATGCCCGCCTTTGGCGCCGTGCGCGACTGGGTCACGGGAATCGGCGGAGGACCGCTCGTCTCGCTTGCGGTTGCCACCAACCTGCTGGCCGCGCTTACAGGCTCAGCCTCGGGCGGGCTCACAATCGCCCTGGACGCTCTCGCCGGAACGTTTGTGGCGCGTGCTTCAGAGGCCGGCATCGAGCCCGACCTCTTGCATCGGGTTGCCGTCATCGGCGCGGGGACGCTCGACATACTGCCGCACAACGGTGCGGTAGTGACGCTGCTCGCGGTCTGCGGATCGACGCACCGGGAGAGCTATCGTGACATCGTCATGGTCGGAATCGTCAGTGCCGTCCTCGCCCTGGTTGCCGTGCTCGTGCTCGGCTCGATGTTGGGGTCATTCTGACGACGACCGTCAGGATCGCTGCTCCGACTCGAGCGGCGGTGCGCTACCAGCGCTTGCAGACTTTTCGCCAGGCGCAGCCCGCGCCCTGGCGGCAAACGCGTCGGTGTGTGCAGGTCATGCCCGCGCGTTCGACGGCGCCCGTCTTGCCGACAGCGGCTTGGATGCCTGCCGGCATAAGCGGTGTCGCGGCCCCCACGCGCGGGCTGAGCATGGCCGCAGCCAACAGGAAGGCCGTCCCGACGATCAGAACCAAGGGATTGCGCATGTGATCCTCCGCGATTTCTGCAAACGAGGCTAGTACGCAGTGACGGACCTCGCGGGTATCGGGAGAACCCCCTAGGCGAGGGGGGAAGATACCTGCGCCGAGACCGATCGCATCGCGGTCAATCCGATTGGCCTCCGTACTCCGTTTGACTGAGCCTACGTCTCGGTCGGCGAGCCCGCCCCCCTGGGCGACGAGCTCCAGTCGGCGCTCGTTGGCGACGGCCTTCGCGACCGCGGCGAACTGCCCGTACAGGTCTCGCTTTGGGTTGCCGCTTGACATGGGAGGCTTCGGCTCATAGATCATTCAATAAATAACTTGAGTAATGGAACGCAGAACGTCCAGAAGCCTGCGGGCGTGCGGGAGACGAGCGTGATGTCCGAGGTCCTTGTCGCCGGCGAGCCACTCATCCGGCTCTCAGCCTTCGCCGCCATCTTCGCGGCGATGGCGGCCTGGGAGATCGCCGCGCCGCGCCGCGAGCGCAGACTCGCGCGCGGGACGCGCTGGCCGGGCAACGTCGGCGTGGTCGTGATCGACACGCTTCTCGTGCGCCTCCTGTTCCCGACCACGGCGGTCGGGCTCGCTCTGATCGCCGAGGCGCGCGGGTGGGGCCTGTTCCATGCCCTCGACATCCCGGCGTGGGCCGGCGTGCCCGCGGCCGTGATCGCGCTCGACCTCGCCATCTACCTGCAGCACGTGCTGTTCCATGCGGTTCCCGCGCTCTGGCGCCTCCACCGCATGCACCACGCCGACCTCGAGATCGACGTAACGACGGGGGCGCGCTTCCATCCCGTGGAGATCCTGCTGTCCATGGGCATCAAGCTCGGCGTGGTGGCGGCGCTCGGGGCGCCGGCCGCCGGCGTGCTCGCCTTCGAGGTGCTGCTCAACGCCACGTCGATGTTCAACCACAGCAACGTGCGCATGCCGGCCTGGCTCGACCGGGTGCTGCGCTGGATCGTGGTGACGCCGGACATGCACCGCGTGCACCACTCCGTCGCGGCGCGCGAGACCAACAGCAATTTCGGCTTCAACCTGCCGTGGTGGGACCGCCTGTTCGGCACCTACCGCGACCAGCCGGCGGCAGGCCACGACGCCATGACCCTTGGCGTCGAGCAGTTCCGCGACCCGGCCGAGCAGAGGCTCGACCGCATGCTGACGCAGCCGTTCCGCGTGGACGACAAGACCTACGCGCTGGGGCGGCGCGAGCCTGCGCAATGACCCTGCACAGTTCCGACGGGAGGAGGGCCATGGCGCGCATCTACCTCGATTACAACGCCAGCACGCCGATCGACCCCGCCGTCGCCGCCGCGATGCGGCCGCTCCTGGAGGATGGCTTCGGCAACCCATCGAGCGGGCACTGGGCCGCGGCGCGCGCAAAGGCCGCGCTGGAGGAGGCACGCGGCCAGGTGGCGGCGCTGCTCGGTGCGCACAGCGACGAGATCGTCTTCACCAGCGGCGGCAGCGAGGCCAACAACCTTGCGCTCAAGGGGGTGGCCTGGGCGCCGAGAGCGCACGGCAATCACATCGTCGTCAGCGCCGTCGAGCATTCGGCCATCGTCGCGCCCTCCCTGTTTCTGGAGCGGCAGGGGTTCCAGGTAAGCGTCGCCCCCGTCGATCGCTTCGGCCTCCTCGACCCCGACGACGTGCGGCGTGCGATCGGTCCGCGAACGATCCTCATCAGCATCATGCATGCCAATAACGAGGTCGGCACCGTCCAGCCGATCGCCGAGGTCGGCCGCATCGCCCGCCAGCACGGCGTGCTGCTTCACACCGACGCGGCGCAGTCGGTCGGCAAGATTGCCACCGACGTGAGCGCGCTCGGCGTCGACCTGCTTACCGTTGCCGGCCACAAGGTCTACGCCCCCAAGGGTGTGGGCGCGCTCTACGTGCGCCGCGGCACCCGGATCGAGCCGCTGATCCACGGCGCAGGCCATGAAGGCGGCCGGCGTGCCGGCACGGAGAGCGCGCTGCTGGCGGTCGGGCTGGGCAAGGCCTGCGAGCTGGCCCGCGACCTCCGGGCGATGGAACGGTTGCGCGCGCTCAGAGACCGCTTCTGGCAACGGCTGCAGGCGGGTTTCGGCGACCGGGTCGTACTCAACGGGCATCGCGATCGCCGTCTGCCGAACACGCTCAACGTCTCGTTCGTAGGTCAAATCGGTGCCGACGTGCTGGCGCAGCTCGACGGCGTGGCGGCCTCTACCGGCTCCGCCTGCCATACCGGCCATGTCGAGCTTTCGCCTGTGTTGAAGGCGATGGGTGTCGCGCCCGCGGTTGGCATGGGCGCGATCCGTTTCAGCCTCGGGCGCGGCACGACGCGGGACCAGATCGACACGGTCGCCGATCGCCTGTCCTCCGTCCTCGCGCCCGCACTCTGACGGCCGCGGCGGATCGCTTGGCGTCAAGCGCCAGGCCCGGCTACCTCCAGGACAGCGATGGCCGTGTGCTCGCGGCCGTACTCGTCGCGGGCGCGCACGTGGAGGACGTGGGCGCCGGCTGCGAGGCCGGCGGGGAGCGCGGCCTGCCAGAGATGGGCGCAGGGCGTCGCCGCCACCCAGGACTTGCGCGGCGTAGGGCCGGCGAACAGCTCGCGCATGAGCGGGTCCGGCGCCGACGCCGGTGCCATCGCCACCCGCTCGGGCCGGCCTGCCACCTCGAGGGTCACGCGCGTCCGGGGGCCGCCGTCGAACACGTTGGCCAGGACGCGGCTGGCGGCGAGGGCGTCGTGCGGGACGGACAGGCCGAGCCGGTCGCACGTGCCGGGGCCCGCTGCCGCACCGGCCGCGCGGCGATGCGGGCCGTCGATCAGCACGCGCAGCCGCGCCGGCGCCTTGCCGGCGGCGGGCACGAATCGCGTCGTGTAGCGCTTGCCTGCCACCGAGAGCACGTGGAAGCCGTTCGGCGTGCCGTCCGGGCTGTCGGCGCAAGGGATGCCGCGCTGGTCCGATGGGCCGCTCCACCAACTGCCACAGGCGGCGGTGAGAACGTGGTGGTGGTGCGGCGCGGCCCCGCCCGAGGCGGTCTCGCCGCCGAGGTAGTGGTGTTCGGTGGCGTGCAGGTGGCCGGCGAAGCTCACCGTGTGCCGATGCCCCGAGAGGGCCCGCAGCAGCGCGCGCCAATCGGCGGTGGTGTCGGCCGGGCTGCCGGGGTCGAGATAGCAGACGAGCGGGATGTGCATCGACAGCACGACCAGGTGCTCCCGCGGCACCCTGGCGAGGACGTTGCGGATGAACTGGAGCTGCCGCGCCCGCAGCGCGCCGCGATAGCGGCCTTGGCCCAGGTACTCCACATTGTCGAGAACGAAGAACGTGGCCTGCCCATGCTGGAAGGCATAGAAGCGCGGGCCGAAGGTGCGCTTCCAGGTCTCGCGCGAGTGCCGGTCGTCGGGCGCCGCATAGTTGATGTCGTGGTTGCCGGGGCAGTGGTGCCAGGCGAGGCCCGTGGAGCCCAAGAGGCGCAGATAGCGCGGATAGAGCGAGAGATCGTCCGCCACCACGTCGCCGTGGTTGATGCCGAAGGCGGCCCCGCCCACGCCCAGCAGGGCGGCAACGATGTCGTCGCGCACGTAGGAAAGTTCGGCGAGGCCGTCGGGTTGCGTATCGGACACCAGCAGCGCCTCGAACTCGTCCGCCTCCTCGCGAGGCATCAAGGCGAAATCGATCGAGCCGGGCAGCGGGCCGGTGGGTTCGATCAGGGGGAAGCGCGAGCCTGGCTGAGGCGGACTGCCCGCGGGCTGGTAGAGGTAGGAGCACTGCGGCAGGCCCGCCGCCGAGGCGCGCGTCATCGATTGCGAGGGCTTGATGACGAACACGCTGTCGCCCGGCTCGACGGCCAGGGCCCAGGCGCCGTCGGGTGCCGTGAGGGCGACATCGCGGCCGTTTGAGACCATGACCCCGCCAATTCCACGGTCGCCGGCGCGGCGCGGACCGGCGCCGCGCCTATCCTCGTACACTACGCCACGCGCCAGCACAGGATCGCGGGGCAGCGCACTGGCCGATGTGGCCAGGGCGGAGGCTCCGGCACCCGCCAGGACTTGGCGTCGCGATGGTCGATAGGCCACCCCGGCCCCGCTGCTGTGGCTTCTCCGAACCGCTCAGGAAAGCTCGGCGGTCCCGATGACCGCTGCGCTACGTTCAGGTCTTGCTTGCGTGACAACCCGGCGGGGGTTGCCGCGTTCCCCGCTCGATGGCCGGTGAACGCCAGTACATCGACGCCGCTTACACGCGCGCCTTACAGGGTGGCTGACACCTAATGGAAATTAACCGTCGCGAGCTCGTCTTCCCCCGTGCGCGCCGGCCGCGCCCGCGTGCGGCCGGTGCGAGCTGCGCGCGGAAAAACATTTATTTAACAGCCTATTAGCCTGTCGCACGGTTGTAACGCGAGGCTGCTAGAAGCCTGGCGTCGGTGACGTGTGCGGCATTGCAGGGCGGCCAGACGTGCTGCCCGATCAAGAATGGGAGAACCAGCGTGAACATCAGGTCCATGGTCCGCTCGGTGGCCGCCGCGGCGGCCTTCGCGGGCGGCGCCACCATTGCTCTTGCGGCGGAAATTTCCGGCGCTGGTGCAACCTTCCCCTACCCGATCTATGCCAAGTGGGCGGATGCCTACAAGAAGGAGACCGGTACCGGCCTCAACTACCAGTCCATCGGCTCGGGCGGCGGCATCAAGCAGATCCAGAACAAGACCGTGACCTTCGGGGCCACCGACGCCCCGCTGAAGGGCGCCGACCTCGATAAGTTCGGCCTCGTGCAGTTTCCGGTGGTGATGGGCGGCATCGTGCCGGTCCTGAACCTGGACGGCTTCAGGCCCGGCGACCTCGTGATCGACGGCCCTACCCTCGCCAGGATCTTCCTCGGCGAGATCAAGAGCTGGGACGACGCCGCAATCAAGAAGCTCAATCCCGACGCCAAGCTGCCGAGCCGGGCGATCGCCCTGGTGCACCGTTCGGATGGGTCCGGCACCACGTACAACTTCGCCTACTACCTGGCCGAGGTGAGCCCCGACTGGAAGAGCAAGGTCGGCGTGAACACGTCGCTCGAGTGGCCGGTCGGCATCGGCGCCAAAGGCAACGAGGGCGTGGCCAACAACGTGAGGCAGACCAAGGGTGCCATCGGCTACGTCGAATACGCCTACGCGCTGCAGAACAAGCTCACCCACACCAAGATGGTAAACAAGGCGGGCAAGACCGTGGAGCCCACGTCGGCGAGCTTCCAGGCCGCGGCGGCCAACGCCGACTGGAAGTCGCAGCCCGGCTATGGCGTGATCCTGGCCGACCAGCCGGGCGACGCCTCCTGGCCGATGACGGCGGCAACCTGGATCCTGATGTACAAGGACCCGCAGGACAAAGCCGCTTCGGCCGAGGCCCTCAAGTTCTTCGGCTGGGCGTACAAGAACGGCGGCAAGATGGCCGAGGAGCTGAACTACGTGCCGATGCCGGCCAACGTGGTCGCCGATATCGCGAAGACGTGGGCGGCCGAGATCAAGAAGTGATCGGACTCATTCCGACGGAAGGCGCCCGCTGGCGCCTTTCGTCCGCTGCCGGGCCGGACCGCCGGAGCGATTTGGATGGGCGCCGCGGCGGCTGGACTCCTTGAAGGTCGCGCGCAGGACCAGATGATGCACATGGCATTCGAGAGCGGGCCGGGAGCCGCCGACACGGCGCGCGCACGGGTGCTACGACGGCTGCGCCTCGGCGATGCAGCGTTTCACGCCCTCACGCGCGCGGCCGCCATCGCGGTGCTGGCGCTGCTCGGCGGCGTGATCCTGGCGCTGCTGGCCGGCGCCATGCCGGCGCTGAGCAAGTTCGGCTTCGACTTCATCATCACCGCGAGGTGGAACCCCGTCACCGAGATGTTCGGTGGACTCGCACCGATCTACGGCACCATCGTCACGTCGCTCATCGCCATGCTGATCGCGGTGCCGATCGGGATCATGATCGCGCTGTTCCTGACCGAACTGTGCCCGTTGACCCTGCGCCGCCCGATCGGCGTCGCCGTCGAGCTGCTGGCCGGCATCCCCAGCATCATCTACGGCATCTGGGGCCTGTTCGCGTTCGCGCCATTCCTGCAACAGCACGTGCAGCCGGCGCTGATCGGCACCTTCGGCAACGTGCCGGGCCTGTCGGTGCTGTTCGCCGGACCGCCCTACGGCATCGGCGTGCTGACGGCCGGGCTGATCCTGGCCATCATGGTGCTGCCGTTCATCGCCTCCATTTCGCGCGACGTGTTCGAAGCGGTGCCGCCGGTCCTCAAGGAGGCGGCGTTCGGCATCGGCTGCACGACCTGGGAGGTGTTCCGCAACGTCGTGCTGCCCTACACCCGCGTCGGCGTCGTCGGCGGCGTGATGCTGGCGCTCGGCCGGGCGCTGGGCGAGACCATGGCCGTCACCTTCGTGATCGGCAACGCGCACCGCATCTCCGGGTCGCTTCTGGCGCCCGGAACCACCATTTCCGCCACCATCGCCAACGAATTCACCGAGGCGGTCGGCGACATCTACACCTCCGCCCTGATCGCCCTCGGCCTCGTCCTGTTCGTCATCACTTTCATCGTGCTCGCCGCGGCCCGCTACATGCTGCTGCGCGTCGAGCGCCGCCTCGGGTAGCGGGCGATGGCTCAGACTGTTCAGACCACGGCCGCCACCGCCCGAAGCAGGCTCTATACCGGCCGCCGACGCCGCAACGTGATCATGATCGTGCTTGCGTGGTGCGCGGCCCTGTTCGGCATGGCATGGCTGGCGCTGATCCTGGGCGCCCTGCTCTGGGAGGGGCTCGGCGGCCTCTCTCTCGGGGTGTTCACGGAGATGACGCCGCCGCCGGGCGCCGCCGGTGGCCTGCTCAACCCCATCGCCGGCAGCCTCATCATGACGGGGCTGGGCGTGGCGATCGGCACGCCGATCGGCATCCTGGCCGGCACCTACATGGCCGAGTACGGGCGCTACAGCAGGCTCACCGGCGTGGTGCGCTTCGTCAACGACATCCTGCTCAGCGCGCCGTCGATCGTGATCGGGCTGTTCGTCTACGAGGTCATGGTCCGGCCCATGGGCCACTTCTCCGGCATCGCCGGCGCCGTGGCGCTCGCCATCATCGTCATCCCGGTGGTGGTACGCACCACCGAGGACATGCTGCTGCTGGTCCCCAACACCCTGCGCGAGGCGGCGGCCGCGCTGGGCCTGCCGCGCGCCTACATCGTGCGCCGCATCGCCTACCGCGCGGCCCGTGCGGGCATCGTCACCGGCATCCTCCTCGCCGTCGCCCGCATCAGCGGCGAGACGGCGCCGCTGCTGTTCACCGCCCTCAACAACCAGTTCTGGAGCACCGACCTCGATGCACCGATGGCGAGCCTGCCCGCCGTGATCTTCCAGTTCGCCCTTTCCCCCTACGACGACTGGCAGCGGCTCGCCTGGACCGGCGCTCTGCTCATCACCGTGGCGGTGCTCGTGCTCAGCATCGTCGCGCGCGCCCTTTCATCCTCGGAAAAGAACCGATGAACGTCAGAGCCGCACACGCTCGGGCCACCCTCCCCGCCGTCGCCAACGAGGCGCTGGATACCGCCCGGCTGGAGCCGAAGATCGCGATCCGGCACCTCGACTTCTACTACGGCGAGGTGCAAGCGCTGAAGGACATCAGCCTGACGCTCTACGGCAACACGGTGACGGCATTCATCGGGCCGTCCGGGTGCGGCAAGTCCACGCTCCTGCGCGCGCTGAACCGCATGTACGACCTCTATCCCAACCAGCGCGCCGCGGGCGAGGTCATCCTCGACGGCGAGGACATCCTGGCGCCGAAGCAGGACCTGAACCTCCTGCGCGCCCGCATCGGCATGGTGTTCCAGAAGCCGACGCCGTTCCCCATGTCGATCTTCGAGAACATCGCCTTCGGCGTCCGGCTCTACGAGAAGCTGCCGACATCCGAACTGGAGTACCGCGTCGAGCACGCCCTGCGCCGCGCGGCCCTGTGGGACGAGGTGAAGGACAAGCTCAATGCCAACGGCCTCAGCCTGTCGGGCGGCCAGCAGCAGCGCCTGTGCATCGCGCGCACCGTCGCGGTGAAGCCCGAGGTGATCCTGTTCGACGAGCCGTGCTCCGCGCTCGATCCCATCTCCACCGCCAAGATCGAGGAGCTGATGGACGAGCTGAAGGCCGACTACACCATCGTCATCGTCACCCACAACATGCAGCAGGCGGCGCGCGTGTCCGACTTCACCGCCTTCATGTACCTTGGCCAAGTGGTGGAGTCGAGCAGTACGCGGAATATCTTCACCTCGCCGGGCGATCAGCGCACGCAGGACTACATCACGGGGCGATTCGGGTAAGCATCGTCTCGCGCTGATGACCCGCCAGGCCCCAAGGACCTCAAGGGAGGGAGCGTTTGCGTCTCCCGCAATCCTGACGCCCCCACATCGCCGATTGCAGCTCTGCAGAGTTGCGGTGTGTTGCGGTGTTGAGGCTCCGGCAGCGCTGCACTAGGCTCGCCGCAGGCCGATACGGACGAAGAGCGGCCGAGGCGAGGAGGACCCGTGAACAGCGGGATCGAGCGGCTGGACGGGCAGACGGCGATCGTTACGGGGGCGGCGCGCGGCATCGGCCTCGGCATCGCCAGGCGGCTGGCCCGCGACGGCTGCCGGGTCGTGTCGTGGGACCGCGACGCAGAGGCGCTGGCCTCCTCCAAGATGGACTTCGGGCCCGCGCACGCGCAGGTCGTCGACGTGACCGACCTCGGTGCGGTCGAGCGAGCCGCCGCCGCGGCCCTCAAGGCTTGCGGCAAGATCGACATCCTGGTCAACAACGCCGGCGTGAACGGGCCGACGGTGCCGACGTGGGAGTATCCGCCGGAGGCGTGGCATCGGGTGCTGGCCGTGGACCTGACCGGCGTGTTCTACTGCTGCCGTGCGGTCGTCCCGCACATGCGCGCCAATGGCTACGGCCGGATCGTCAACATCGCCTCGATCGCCGGCAAGGAAGGCAACCCCAACAACTCCGCCTACAGCGCCGCGAAGGCCGGCGTGATCGCGCTCACCAAGAGCCTCGCCAGCGAGCTGGCCGGCAGCGGCGTCACCGTCAACGCGCTGGCCCCGGCCATCACCGAGACCGACCTGTTCAAGGAAATGACCGCGGCGTTCATCGAGGGGCGCCGCGGGCGCATACCGATGGGCCGCTTCTGCACGGTGGAGGAGATTGCCAGCATGGCGGCCTGGGTGGCGAGCCCAGAGTGCAGCTTCACGACCGGCTTCACCTTCGACATCTCCGGCGGCCGGGCGACTTACTAGTCGCGGGAGAGGCGTTGAAGGAGTCGGGGGCCGAGGTCGTAAGTCGGAGCAAGAGGTGAACGCGTTACGCAGCCCCGCCCCGACCACCGAAGGGAAGGAAGACTGGAATGGCTGAGTTCTACGTCAAGGTCGGCGACAGCGCGCGCTTCTCCAAGACCGTGGGCGAATACGACGTCTACAGCTTCGCCGGCATCACCGGCGATTTCGCGCCCAATCACGTCGACAAGTCGTACATGGAGAAGTCGAGCTACGGCCGGCTGCAGGCGCACGGCGCGCTGATGGTCGGCTACATGTCCACCGCATCGAGCCTGGCGATCGCCAACACCCGCGCCGGCGCGGACGACACCCCGGTTTCGCTCGGCTACGACCGCATCCGCTTCCTGGGCCCGGTCTATTTCGGCGACACCATAACCGTCGACTATTGCATCACGGCGGTGGATCCCGGGCGCCGCCGCTCCACGGCCAGCATCGAGATCAGGAACCAGAACGGCGAACTCATCGGCGTCGCCACCCATATCCTGAAGTGGGTGAAGAACGCGCGCTCGTGACGGGCCCGGACGATTGCGGAGGCTTGTTGCCATGAAGACCAGACTGGACGGCGAGGTCGCCATCGTCACCGGGGCGGCGCGCGGCATTGGCCTGGCCATCGCCAGGCTGTTCGCCGAGCGCGGCGCCAGGGTGGCGGCGTGGGACCGCGATCTTGGCCCCCTGCAGAAGGCCGGCTTCATGCCGGATGCGGCCGAGGTAGTGGATGTGGCGAGCTATCCGGCCGTCGAGCGCGCGTTCCACAAGACGCTCGAAGCATTCGGCCGGATCGACATCCTCGTCAACAACGCCGGCATCAACGGCCCCATCGCGCCGACGTGGGACTACCCCTTGCAGGAGTGGGACCGCGTCATCGCCATCGACATGACCTCGGTGTTCTATGCCAGCCGGCTCGCCGCGCGGCACATGCGCGAGCGCCGGTCGGGCCGCATCATCACGGTGTCCTCCATCGCCGGCAAGGAGGGCGTGCCCAACATCTCGGCGTACTCGGCGGCCAAGGCCGGCGTGATCGGCTTCTCGAAGGCGCTGGCCAAGGAGCTGGCCGACGTGGGCGTCACGGTCAACTGCATCGCGCCGGCCATGACCGCCACCGATCTCCTCGGCACCATGACGGACGAGCACATCCGCAACATGAAGGCCAAGATCCCCATGGGTCGACTGGTGGAGGTGGACGAGGTGGCGGAACTGGCGGCTTTCATCGCCAGCCCCGCCTGCAGCTTCACCACCGGCTTCGTGTTCGACATCTCCGGCGGCCGGGCCACCTATTAAGAGGTCATGGCGATGGCCGACCAACCCAAGCTCGACGAGCGCCTGCTGGGCTTCCACCAGGTGAACGTCCTGCAGAAATGGTCGACGCAGCAGTTCATCGACGGCATGCAGCGGCACGGCATCGGCGCCGTCGCCATCTGGCGCGACAAGCTGCGCGAGCACGGCGCCCCCGAGGTTGCCCGCATGCTGAGAGCGGCAGGGCTGCAAGTGCTCAGCCTGTGCGCCGCCGGCCTGGTCGCCACGCCCGACCCAGGGGAAGCCGCGACTGCGATCGACGAGGTCAAGCGCGCCATCGACGAGACCGCCACCATCGGCGCCGGCTCGCTGATGTTCGTCGCTGGCGGCGTCGATGCGCGCGACAAGAGCCTGGAGTCGACGAGGAAGCGGGTGCTGGAGCGCGTTGCCGGCCTCACCGCCTGCGCACGTGCGGCCGGCGTGAGGATCGCGCTCGAGCCGCTGCATCCCATGGCGTGCGGCTCGCGCTCGGTGCTCAGCTCGATCGGGATCGCCAACGACTGGTGCGACGCGCTCGGCGCCGAGGACGTGTTCGGCATCGCCATCGACACCTACGCGGTGTGGTGGGACCCGGACCTGCCGCGCGAGCTGGCCCGCGCCGGCAAGCGCATCTGCAATTTCCACATCGCCGACTGGCTGGCCGACACGCAGGACCTGCGCCTCGACCGCGGCATGCCGGGCGACGGCCTGATCGACATCCGGGGCATCCGCCGCATGGTGGAGGCGGCCGGCTACGCCGGTCACCGCGAGGTCGAGATCTTCTCCGCCCGCAACTGGTGGCAGCGCGACCCCGACGAGGTGATCCGCATCGTCAAGGAACGCTACCAGACAGCGGTCTGAGGACATATGCGCTTGGCCCTGCAACACTCGGGCACTGTGATGTTTCACACTGGCCGGTTGGTGTTGCGAGGAAGGCTGGCTTGGAGCGGCGGGCAATGGAATTCGACAATCCCAGAGTGGTGGTGATCGGCGCCGGCGCCATGGGCGGCCTGTTCGGCGGGCTGCTGGCGGAGGGCGGCCTTGACGTGACGCTGGTCGATACCTGGGACGAGCACATCGCGGCCATCGCATCCCACGGCCTGCGCACCGTCGGCGTCGGGGGCGATCGCGCCATTCCCGTCAGGGCCACCACCGATGCCGGCACGGTCAGAGCGGCGGATGTGGTGCTGTTCCAATGCAAAGCGTTCGCCAACGGCGCCGCTGCCAACGCTGCCCGGCACCTGTTCACGGGGCGGACGGTGGCCATCAGCTTCCAGAACGGGCTCGGCAACGAAGAGACCCTGGCCGGGAGTCTCGGCGCGGAGAACGTCATGAGCGGGCTGACCGCCCAGGCCGGGCTGGTCGAGGCGCCCGGCGTGGTGCGCAACTTCGGCGACCTGCCCACCATCATCGGCGAGATGGCGGGCGGCCTGTCGGCCCGCGCCACCGCCATTGCCGCCGCCTTCACGCGGGCCGGCCTCGCCACCAGCGCCAGCGCCGACATCAAGCGCGACAAGTGGAAGAAGTTGCTCGGCAATGTCGCCCTGGGGGCGATCTGCGCGGTGACCGACCTGCGCTCGTTCGAGATCATGCGGGTGCCCGAGCTGCGGGACATCGTATTGCGCTCGGTGGACGAGGCGGCAGCTGTCGCCAGGGCGGAAGGCATCGCGCTGGATATCGCCGAGGCGCGCGAGGTGCTCATGAGGCTGGTCGACACCTCGGCCGGCGGAACCGGCACTTCCAAGTCGTCGATGCGCGAGGACATCGCGCGCCGGCGCCGCACCGAGATCGACACCATCCACGGCGCGGTGCAACGGCTGGCGCGGCGGCACGGGCTGCCGACCCCCACCATCGACACCATGATCGCCCTCGTGAAGGGCCTCGAATCCGCCTACCTGTCGCCGGGTTGAGGAGACAAGAACATGGAAGTCGGCAACCGGCGGAGCGTGCGGTGACCATCGACAAGTTCATGCCGGGCGACGCCGCCGTGGCGATGATCGGCGACCGCGATACCGTCGCGCTGATCGGCGGCGGCGGCGGCCTGGTCGAGGCTTCCTGCCTGCACGAGGCGGTGGAGCGGCGCTTTCTCGCCAGCGGCCATCCGCGCAACCTCACCGTCGTCCACGCGCTCGGCATCGGCGACCGCAGGAGCCGCGGCATGAACCGGTTCGCGCACGAGGGCCTGGTGAAGCGCGTGATCGGCGGCCACTGGGTTTGGTCGCCGCGCATGCAAGAGCTGGCCAGGGAGGAGAAGATCGAGGCCTACGTGCTGCCGGGCGGCGTTGCCATGCAGCTGTTCCGCGAAATCGGCGCCGGCCGGCCCGGCCTCTTCACCCATGTCGGTCTCGGCACGTTCGTCGACCCGCGCGTCGAGGGCGGGCGCATGAACCGGTCGGCCACCGCCGATCTGGCCGAGGTGGTCAGCATCGATGGCCGGGAGCTGCTGCGCTACAAGCCGTTTCCCGTGAACGTCGCCCTGATCCGCGGCTCGTTCGCCGATGCGCACGGCAATGTCAGCCTCGATCAGGAGCCTGCCAACGTCGACATCTACGCGGCCGCGCTCGCCGCCCACAACTCGGGCGGCAAGGTGATCGTCCAGGTGCGGACGGCCGTCGAGGTCGGCGCGCTGCCGGCGCGCGCGGTGCGCGTGCCAGGCGCGCTGGTCGATGCGGTGGTGGTCGATCCGGCGCAGTCGATGGGCTACGACGTGGTGTACGACCCCACCCTGTCGGGCGAAATCAAGGGGCCGCCGAGCCCGCCCTCGGCCGCGCCTTTCACGGTACGCCAGCTGATCGCCCGGCGGGCCGCAGAGGAGCTGCGCGATGGCGCCGTGGTCAACTACGGCTTCGGCATCCCGGACGGCGTGGCCAAGCTCGCGGCCGAGCGCGGGCACGTCGGCCGCTACTACCAGACCATCGAGCACGGCACCTACGGCGGCGAGCTCCTGGACGGCACGCTGTTCGGCTACGCCCGCAATGCCACCGCCATGATCGACGGTCCCTCGCAATTCGACTTCTACTCCGGCGGCGGCCTCGACCTCGCCTTCCTGGGGTTCGGCGAGATCGATGCGGCCGGAAACGTCAACGTCTCCAAGCTGGGCGGGGTGACCGTCGGCCCCGGCGGCTTCATCGACATCGCCCAGAACGCACGCAAGGTGGTGTTCTGCGGCACGTTCGACGCCAAGGGCACGCAGCTGGAGATCGGCGCGGGCAGCCTCGGCATCAAGCGCCACGGGGAGGTGGCCAAGCTCGTCGGACAGGTGGAGCAGATCACCTTCTCCGGCCGCGAGGCGCTCAAGCGCGTCCAGGAGGTGGTGTACATCACCGAGCGCGCCGTGTTCCGCCTGACCGACCAGGGCGTCGCGCTGACCGAGGTGGCGCCCGGCATCGACGTGCGGAAGGACGTGCTGGCGCGCATGCAGTTCGCGCCGCACGTGCCGGGCGAGCCGGCGGTCATGGCGGCAGCGCACTTCACCGCTTAGGGATGGAGCACGCTGCTGCTGCAGCTGCACGTTCCCATCCGACCGGCCGATGCCTATCATAAGCAAAGGGACGGGTCGCCCATGGGTCTGCCCCGGCCTTCGCCAGGCCTTCGCCGGGGCGCAGGGTCTGACCCGATGCAACGCGAGGAGAAACCCGAGTGAGTGAAGCGACCCGCGTGGCCTGCGTGATGGGCTGGCCGGCCAGGCATTCGCGCTCGCCGAAGCTGCACGGCTACTGGATCAGGCGCTATG
>DATBKR010000037.1:0-6644 GCA_036555805.1 Hyphomicrobiaceae bacterium
TCGTGGTGGACCAAGCTCCTGCCTCGGGCTCGACGAGCCCACGCGGCACCCGCGCCGCCAGGCGGATGATGCCGAGATCCGTTGCCGCGGCAAGCGCCGGCGCTGGCGCAGTGGTGGACGATCCCGCATGTGCCCGCGCATTGGGGGTGGCACGGCACGCCCCCGCCACAGTCATCTGTTCTGTGGCGGATAGCTGCATCTTCCTCCCGGCCAAGGCAGCATTGGCGCGCGGGCCGGCGGCGTTGCGCCCATCGACTATCGCCGCGGTCTCGCGGCAGTATCGTACGCCGACGACGCGCGCAACCCGCCCGAGACCGGCATCATGGAGCGCCAGATGAAGCGCGTAGAGGCGCCCGCCTCTGCCTGATCCAGGACAGAACCATGCCGCTCAGCGACGACGAGCTCCAGGCCTTCCTGCGCGACACGTCCAGATATCCGCCGTGTGCGCGGCACCTGGGCTTCGAGCTGATCGACTATTCGATCGAGGGCGGCTGGGCGGAGGTGGCCTTCAGCCCGAGGCCGGAGTTCGCCAATCCGGTCGGCGCGGTGCAGGGCGGCTTCGTGTGCGCCATGCTCGACGACACCATGTCGTTCGCCGCGGCCCTCTCGCGCCGCTTCGAGGCGATCGTGCCGACGCTGCAGACCTCCGTGACCTACCTGCGGCCTACGCCCATCGCCCGCGTGGTCGCCCGCGGCGAGGTGCTCCGCTTCGGTGCATCCAGCGTCGCCATGCAGGGCAGATTGCGGGACGCCGCCGGCCAGGTGCTGGCCGTTGCCACCGCGACTGCCGTACCACGGCCGTTTCAAGCTGCGTAGATTGGGTCAACGTTGGCGCAAGCCGGCGGCAGACCCAACACATGCAACGCCGGGCGTGCGGGCGTTGGGTCTTCGGCTGCGCCTTGCCTCAACCTACGGTTTACCGTCCCTCCCTCCACCAGGTCGCCGCCAGCAGCGCCAGCAGCGCCGCCAGCGCCAGGAAGCCCGTGAACATCGGGATCAGCTTCACGCCGCGGGTCACGAACGCCTCGCGGTCCTTGAGGCCCATCCAGCCGGAGCCGGCCAGCACGCGCGCGTTGGTGAGCATGGAGATCCGCGGCAGGTCCACGCCGGAGCCGACCGCGGACAGCAGCCCGTTCCCGCGCGTCCAGAACACGCCGCCGCCGGTGGCCTCGGCGAGGGGCCGCATCTTCTCGTCGGTGGCCGTCACCTCGCTCATCTCCAGCGCGTCCTCGACGCCGGCATGGGCCACGGCCGTGAGCGTGCCGAGCGACGACGGCGTTTCCAGCTTGTAGAGGCCCGGTGTCACCACGTCGACGGTGGAGCGCCACAGGCCCGGGCCGGCCTTGTCCAGCGTCACCTCGGAGGTCTCCCCGCCCGGCGCGGAGACCTGCACCCGGCCCACGCTGTCCTCCGCCATGGTGCGGCGCTCGATGGTGAGCTTGAGCCCCTTGGCGGAGGCCAGCAGCCGCTCCTCCTCCAGGTCGGGCTCCTTCATGAGCCAGTGCGACAGCCGCCTCAGCAGGTCCGTGTGCGGCCCGCCGCCCTCGTAGCCGCGGGCCCACAGCCAGGCCTGGTCGGAGAGCAGGAGCGCCACGCGGCCCTTGGACTTGCGGTCGAGCACAAGCAGGGGCCGCTCATCGGCGCCCTTCATGAGGACGCGTCCGCGCCCTGGCGCCACCTCCACCTGCCGGAACCAGCGGCCCCAGCTGGGGTCCTTCTCCCCGGCGCCGGACAGCCCGCGCGTGACCGGGTGCTTCAGCCCGTCGCCGGAGAGCTTGGCCTTGAACGGGCGCTCGATCACCTGCCCCGTGGGCATGGCCGGCAGCACCGAACTCAGCGGCGTGTAGGCGAGGCTGGACTTGCCGGCGTAGTCGTCGCCGGAGGCGATCAGCAGCGCGCCGCCGTCCTGCACGTAGCGGGCGATGTTCTCGTAGTAGAGCGTCTGCAGGATATCGCGGTGCTGGTAGCGGTCGAAGATGATGAGGTCGAAGTCCTTGATCTTCTCCGAGAACAGCTCGCGCGTCGGGAACGCGATCAGCGACAGCTGGTTGATGGGCGTGCCGTCCTGCTTCTGCGGCGGGCGCAGAATCGTGAAGTGCACGAGGTCGACGGCGGCATCGGATTTCAGCAGGTTGCGCCACACGCGCTCGCCGGCGTGGGGCTCGCCCGAGACCAACAGCACACGCAGGTTCTCGCGCACGCCTTCGGCCACCACGACCACGCGGTTGTTGGCCGCGGTCAGTTCACCCGGCGCGGTCTCCAGCTCGATCTCCATGATGTTCTGACCGGCGTGGTCGAACTTCATGGGCACGGTCACCGTGCGGCCGATCTGGGCCGCACGCGAAGTGTCCGGGCTGCCCTCGCGGCGGATCTTGAGTGTGACGCGCTCGCTCGCCCGGCCTTTGCGGCCGGTCTCCACCACCCGCACCTCGATGTCGCGGCTGGAGCCGACGATGCCGTAGCGCGGCGCCTTGGTGATCTCGATGCGGCGGTCGAACTCGCCGGGCGTGCCGGTGAGCAGCGCGTGCACGGGCGCGTCGAAGCCCAGCGTCTGCGCCGACTTGGGAACGTCGTGCACCTCGCCGTCGGTGATCATGACGACGCCGGCGAGGCGGTCGGGCGGCGTGTTGGCGAGCGCGCTGTTGAGGTCGGCGAACAGGTTGGTGCCGGCGGGCTGCTGGCCGGTGGGGCGCGAGGAGGAGACCCAGCGTATCTGCAGGTTGGGGATGTCGCCGAGCCGCGCTTCCAGCTCGCGCTTGATGGCGGCCGTCTGCTCGGGACGACCGGCGATGGTCTGGCTGAGGCTCTCGTCGGTCACCACGATGGCGATGTTGGCGAGGCTCTCGCGCTCCTCCTGGCGCAGCGTCGGATTGGCGAGCGCGAGCAGCAACGCCCCCAGCGAGAGCGCTCTGAGCAGGCCACCGCGCGTGCGCCGGACGAGCAGCAGCGCGACCAGCATGGCGGCCAGCGCCGCGCCCGCCCAGTACACCGGCGGCGGCACCATCAGGGCGAAGTCGAGCGACCAGTTGCTCATCACAAACTCCGCGCGGATTCCCTCTCCCCGCGTGCGGGGACAGGGTTAGGGTGAGGGGCAGCCACAAACACTGCGCTCGGAGTGTGCCCCTGCTCCTCACCCCAGCCCTCTCCCCGCGCTGTCGGAGCGCGAGGGAAGGTTGGCATGGCGCGGGGAGAGGGAGTCCTCGGGTTCATCATTGCCCCAGCCGCTCCAGAAGCGCAGGCACGTGCACCTGGTCGGCCTTGTAGTTGCCCGTGAGCACGTACATGACGATGTTGATCCCCACCCGGAACGCCATCTCGCGTTGGCGCTCGCCGCCGGGCACCACCGGGTAGATGGGCCGGCCATTGTCGTCCACGGCCCAGGCCGAGGCAAAGTCGTTGGAGGTGATCAGGATCGAGCTGACGCCGTCCACGCGCCGCGCCTGGCGACCCTGGTCGCTGTCGCGCGGGGCTTCCGCCTCCACCCACAGGCTGCCGCCCTCGAACCGGCCGGGGAAGGTGCGCAACAGATAGAACGACTTCGTGAGCACGTGATACTCGGGCACCGGCTCCAGGCGCGGCACATCGAGGTTGCCGAGCATGCGCTGCAGCGGCGTCGAACCGTCGCCGCGCAAGTTGTAGCCGGTGGGGAGGCCCTGCCCGTAGTCCTTGGTGTCGAAGATGATCATGCCGCCCTGCTTCATGTAGGCGTCGATCTTGGCGAGCACCGCCTGCGACAGCGGGCGCGCATCGGGCAGCACCGGCCAGTAGATGACCGGGAAGAAGGTGATCTCGTCGCTCTCGATGTTGATCGCGACCGGCTCGCCGGGCTCCACGGCCGTGCGCCTGATCAATTCCCTGTCGAGCCCGACCAGCCCGCGCCGGCTCGCCTCGTCGGTCGTGGCGTCGCCCGTGACCACATAGCCGAACGTGACCTTGGAGGTGGCCCTCACCGCCATCGCGTCGGTGCGCGCTGACGGAGCGGCCTGCGCGCTGGCCGGCGCGGAGCAGAGCCCCCCGAGGGCCCCAGCGCCGAGCATAGCGATGGCGAGCAGCGCGGCAGCGCGCCCGGCACGCCGGAGCATGCCGAACCCGCCCGCCTGCAGGAGCAGCACTGCCAGGATGTCGGCGAACAGCAGCGCCATGGCGGCGGCGAGCAGCTGCGGCTTGAGCGGCTGGGCCGTGTTGCCCTGGTAGAGGCGGCGCTCGGCCCCCGCCGGCAGAGCCGGCAGCGGTTTGAGGAGGGTCTTCGGCGTGATGAGATTGAGCGCCCGCGGCGATCCCGCCGGTCCGTAGTAGCCAGGCGGGTTCTCCGCATTGGGCCGCGCATCGGCGATCTTGGCGGCGGCAATGCCTTGCGTGGTCGGCGGCGGCGTCCTGAGCAGGCCAAACCCGTCCAGAACCTGCAGCGGAGAGAGGACGTCGGCCGTCGCGGCGCTGCCCGCGTCCCGCACCTCGGCCGCGGTCCCCTCTGGAGCGCCGCCCAGCCTGCCGAGGCTGGTGATGCGGCGCAGCATCTCCACGAACAGGCCCGACAGCGGCAGGTTCGACCAGTCGGAGTTGGCGGTGACGTGGAAGAAGACCACCTGGCCGTCGCCGCGCCTGGCGGCCGTGACGAGCGGCGTGCCGTCCTTCAGACGCGCCCACACCTTCACGTCGCCGGTCAGCGCTGAAGGATCGGCCAGCACCTGGCGGTTCACGAGCACTTCGGGCGGCACCGGCAGGCCGGCGAACAGGCCCTCGTCGCCGAACGGCGCCAGCGGCTGCGGCGACGACCACGACAGGGCGCCGCCGAGCGCGCGGCCGCCCAGGCGCAGTGCGACGGGGAGCAGGTCGTCGCCGCCCTTCTCCAGGCGCGGGCCGGCGAACCGCACCAGCACGCCGCCTCTCTTGACCCAGTCGGCCAGGCGCTCGTGCACGTCGGGCGGCAGCACGCCTACATCGGCCAGCATCAGCACCGACACGTTGCGCTTGAGGATCGCATCGAGCGCTACGGGCAGGTTGGCGACATCGCTCTTGGCAAGCTCGGTGAAAGGCGCCAGCGCCCGCTCCACGTAGTAGAGCGGCGCCAGCAGCGGCTGGGCCTCCTCGCGCGACTCGCTGGCGTAGATGCCGACGCGGTGCCACTGCGAGCGGGCGTCGAGGAGGTGCACGGCGCCCGCCGAGCGCTCGCCGTCGATCTCGATGCGTGTCACCTGGTTCCTGATCTCCAGCGGCAGGTCGAAGCCCGCCACGGCGCGCGTCTCGCCGGCTCCCAGGGTGAAGGGCGTCGAGCCCAGGCGCTGGCCGCGCCCCGAGAGGGCGTGAAGAGTGCCGCTGCGCGCAGGGCCGCCCTCGGCGCGCAGCACCTGCGCCTCCAGCCGGCCGCCGCCGACCACGGTGGCGCTGGCGCCCAGCGCCTCCTGGCCGGGCCCGGTCTCGACCACCGCCAGGCCGGCGGACGCAAGCCCTTTGAGCTGCTCGGCGAACCCGCGCGCGGTCTCGTCGTGGTCGATGCCGTCGGCGAGCCACACCACGCTCGCACCCGAGGCGCCGCCCAGCACGTTGCCGATCGCCTGCGCCACGGCAGGGCGGCCCGGTGCGAAAGGTTGCGGCTGCACGGCAGCGGCCGTCGAGCGCGCCGCCGCTGGCGCCTCCACGCGCAGGCTGAGGCTCTTGGTAGCGTTGGCGGTGGGCACGATCATGACCGGGCGGCTCTGCGCCTCGGCCTCGGCGATCAGCCGCTCGACCATGAAAGTGCGCTGCGACCAGTGGGCGGCTGCCGGCCAGCTGTTGTCGACCACGAGCACCACCGGGCCGGCGCCGGCGAGCGCCGTCTCGCGGTTGGGATTGAGCACGGGCTCCGCCAGCGCCAGGATCACCAGCGCGGCGGCGGCCATGCGGATCAGCGTGAGCCACCAGGGGGTCTTGGCCGGCGTCTTCTCGCGGTTCTCGAGTCCAACCAGGATGCGCGTGGGCGGAAACGCGATGCGCTGCGGGCGCGGAGGCACGGCGCGCAGCAGCCACCAGATCAGCGGCAGCGCCAGGAGGCCGGCTAGCAGCCAGGGGCTGAGGAAGGCGATCGGGCCGAGTGTCATCCGGCGTCCCTTGCGTCTCTTGGGGCGTCTGGGTGGGCATCTGGGACCGCCTCCCCGGCGGCCTGGCCCGCACCCTGGGCCTCGGGCTTCCAGCGGTAGTCAACCGCCATCGCCTGCAGGCGCATGATCAGCGACAGCAGCGGCTCGGCCGCGGGGCGGTCGGTGTGGTGGACAAGAAACGACCAGCCGAGGCGGCGGGCGCCCTCCTCGATGCGCTCGCGATGCGAGGCGAGCCTCTCCCGGTAGGCCGGGCGCAGCGTCTCCACGCGGTCGGCGACCCAGCGCTCGCTGCCTTCTACCGCGTTGAACTCCACGCGGCCCTGGTAGGCGAGCGTCTCCTCGGCCGGATCGAGCACCTGGATGAGATGCCCCTGCACGCCGCCCTCCGCCATCTCGTTGAGGCGCCGCAGGATCAGCTCGGGCGGTTCCAGGAAGTCGCCCACCAGGATGGCGCTGGAGAAGCGCGACAGCCGCGCCTTGGGCGGCAGGCTCGATTTCAGGGCGTCGGTCCCCTCGTTGACCGCCAGCGCCTCGGCGATGCGCGTGGTGGCCTTGCGGCTGGCGAGCGGC
>DATBKR010000038.1:0-3817 GCA_036555805.1 Hyphomicrobiaceae bacterium
CTCCACGATGCGCCGCCGGCGGGAACGCGAGATGAGGTGGAGGATCACCTCGGTGTCGGAGGTGGACTGGCAGATGGCGCCGGAGGAGATCAGCTCGCGCCGGAGCGTGAGGGCGTTGGTGAGGTTGCCGTTGTGGGCGACCGCAAAGCCACCGGTGTCGAGATCGGCGAACAGCGGCTGCACGTTGCGCAGGACGGTGTCACCGGTGGTGGAGTAGCGGTTGTGGCCCAGCGCGATGTGGCCCCTGAGCCGGCCGATCACGTCGGCCTTGTTGAAGTTGTCGCCGACGAGCCCCAGCCGCCGCTCGGAATGGAAGTGGGCCCCGTCGAAGGTGACGATGCCGGCCGCTTCCTGGCCGCGGTGCTGCAGGGCGTGCAGCCCGAGGGCAGTGAGCGCCGCTGCGTCGTCGTGGCCGAAGATGCCGAAGACGCCGCACTCCTCGCGCAGGCGGTCGCCCTGGCCGTGCTGCGGGTGCCGGGCGTCGGGCGCCCGCTTCTTACCGGAATCCCGAGCGGTATCGCGTCCGAGCGGAAGCATCATGCGGCCTCGCGAGCGCGACCTGCCAAACCCTACCCCGCCATCGCGCTTTGGCACCCCGCATATAGGGGAAGTCGCCAGCGTTTGCCACCAGCCTTATGGTCAGATGACGTTTGTGAACAGGGCAAAGGCTGCGGCCGGCCCGGTCTCGGGCTGGTTTCAGCCCGAGGAGGTCCCGCGCTGCGCGATGCGGTCGAGGAAGCCGAACAGCGTGCTCCCCGTGCGCTGGATCAGCGCGCCCGACCGCGCCGATTCGACCCAGGGAAGCTCTCCCGGCTGGCAGCCCTGAATGAGCGCCTGCGGCGCCCCGCCCTTACAGACGAACGAGGCAAAGAACATGTAGGGAATGACCACCAGGATAAAGCCCCTGACCACGCCGAAGCCCAGGCCGAGCACCCGGTCGATGGCGCCGACGCGGCTGTCGAGCACGCTATCGGAAATGTGCGACGTGATGAGGTGAACAACGATCAGCACCACCAGGAAAAAGGCGCTGCCAATGGCAATCTGCGCGATGATGAAATGGACACGGTCGGGTTTATCGGCAAATTGCGTGGCAAGCGCTGTTGCCCAGCCGCCCTGAAAAAGGGTGACATAGATTGCCACCGCACCCGCCGCCGCCCAGGAGATGATCGAGAGGAACTCGCGCGTGAAGCCACGATACATCGCCACCAAGCCAGAGATGACCACCATAACAACCAAGGCGGCATCGAGATATGAAATCCCAGCGATCATTTCAGTGCCCCAACGCGAACAACGACGCGGATTCGATCCTGCCAATGCCCCTGTGACAGCCGGTTAACGCCCCTCCGCCGCACGTCTTCGCGAACGAGGGCGGGCGCCCCTGCCCGCCATGCTACAGCCCCAGCGCTTCGGCCAGGCCTCTGACGTGAGCGAGGCGGGCGAGCTCCAGCCTCGACGCAGCCTCATCTACGTCGCCGACTGCCGGCATGACGGCGCGCTTGAAGCCCAGCTTGGTGGCTTCCTTGAGGCGCGACATCATGTGACCGGCCGGCCTGACGGCCCCCGAGAGACTGATCTCTCCGAAGTAGACGTCGTGAGGCCCCAGCGCAAGGTTGGAAATGGACGAGAGCAGCGCTGCTGCAGCAGCGAGATCAGCGGCCGGCTCGGCGATGCGCAGCCCGCCGGCGACGTTGAGATACACGTCGTGCTGGGCGAAGCTCACGCCGCAGCGCGCGTCCAGCACCGCCAGCAGCATCGCCAGGCGATTGGCATCCCAGCCCACGACCGCACGGCGCGGCGTGCCAAGCCCGGAAGGTACAACCAGAGCCTGCAGCTCGACCAGGATCGGCCGCGTCCCTTCCATGCCGGCGAACACAGCCGAGCCTGGCGTGGATGCGAGCCGCTCGCCCAGGAACAGCTCCGACGGGTTGGCGACCTCGCGCAGGCCCGAGGCCGCCATCTCGAACACGCCGATCTCGTCGGTGGCGCCGAAGCGGTTCTTGGCGGCGCGCAGGATGCGGAACGAATGCCCGCGGTCGCCCTCGAAATAAAGCACCGTGTCGACCATGTGCTCGATCACCTTGGGGCCGGCGATCTGGCCGTCCTTGGTGACGTGGCCCACGAGCAGCAGCGCCGAGCCGTGCGCCTTGGCGAAGCGCACCAGCGCTTGTGTGGCCGCGCGCACCTGGCTCACCATGCCGGCGGCGGCCTCGATGCCCTCGGCCCACAGGGTCTGGATCGAGTCGATGATCACGAGGTGCGGCGCGCCGCCCTCGCTCAGCGTGGCCAGGATGTTGGACAGGCTGGTCTCGCTGGCGAGCGCCACCGGTGCGTTAGCGAGGCCGAGCCGCTCGGCCCGCAGCCGCACCTGGCTTGCCGCCTCCTCGCCCGTGAAGTATGCCGCGCGCCGCCCAGCCGATGCGAACGCCGCCGCCACCTGCAGGAGCAGCGTGGACTTGCCGATGCCAGGCTCGCCGCCGATCAGCAGCGCCGACCCCGGCACGATGCCCCCGCCCGTCACGCGGTCGAGTTCGGCGAGACCTGTGGGCATGCGCGCGAACCGCTCGGCCGGCGCCTCGGCCAGGCTCTGGAGGGCCACTGCGCGGCCCTTCGAGGCCTTGCCGAGGCCGGGGCCGGGCGGCTGCGCCACGTCCACCTCCTCGATCAGCGAGTTCCACTCGCCGCAGGCCGCGCACTTGCCCGTCCAGCGCGGGGAGGCCGCCCCGCAGCTTTGGCATACGTAGCCGGCCCGCGCGGACTTAGCCATGGCGGTCACGCTCCCTCGTAGACGCGCAGCACGCGAGGACCCAGGCGCGACAGCAGCTCGTAGCCGATGGTGCCGGCCCGGTCGGTGAGGTCGTCGACGGTGACGCGCTGGCCCATCACCTCCACCCAGCCGCCGCGCCGCGTCAGCTCATCGGGCACGTCGGTCACGTCCACGGTGATGAAGTCCATGGACACGCGGCCCACGATCGGCACCGGATAGTCGCCGATGTAGCCCACCGGCCCCGCCTTGCCCGTGGCGACGCTCAAGGCGCGCAGGAAGCCATCGGCGTAGCCGCAGGCGATGGTGGCGATGCGCGAGGGCCGCTGCACCTTGAAGATGGCGCCGTAGCCGATGGTCTCGCCAGGCACCACTTCGCGCACCTGCAGGATCTTGGCCGTGAGGCGGACCACGCTGCGCATGGGGTTGGGCTTGTCCTCGTGCGCCCGCCCGCCATAGAGCGCGATGCCCGGCCGCACCACGTCGAAGTGGTAGCCGGGTCCCAGGAAGGTGCCTCCCGAGTTGGAGAGGCTCGCCGGCGCTGGGGGCAATAGCGCGCGCAGCTCGTTGAACCGGTCGCGCTGGCGCTTGTTCATGGGGTTCGACGGCTCGTCGGCGCAAGCCAGGTGGCTCATCACCAGCGTCAGGTCGAAGGTGGCGAGCAGGTCCGGCTCGGACACCAGCTGATGCAACTCAGGCTCGGGCATGCCCAGGCGGTTCATGCCGGTGTCGACGTGGAGGGCGGCGGGCAGCGGGCGGCCGCGCGTGCGGCTGTAGGCGGCCCACTCGCGCACCTCGCCCAGGCTCGACAAGACGGGGCGCAGGTCGAATCCCGCATAGTGCGCCTCGGCGCCGGGCAGCAGCCCGTCCAGTACGTAGATGGTGGCACCTGGCTGGACCTCGCGCGCGGCCCGCCCCTCGTCGATGGTGGCGACGAAGAACGTCTTGCAGCCCTCGTTGGTGAGCGCGCGCGCCACCTGCGCCAGCCCCAGCCCGTAGGCGTCGGCCTTGAGCACGCCCGCGCATTCGGCACGCCCCGACACCTCGTTGAGCCGC
>DATBKR010000039.1:0-2186 GCA_036555805.1 Hyphomicrobiaceae bacterium
CGCGGCTCATCGACGGGCGAATTGCGTCTGTCGCAGCCGCATGAGGCCCTGAGCCAGACCCAACCGCCTCTTGCCCCTCGCAAAAGCCCAGCGCAGAGCGATAGCATGCTATCCCAAAGCGATTTTCAACGGCCTGCTAGCGCATTCGACTGGATGAGCACCGCGAGGCCGGTCAGCGTCCGTTCCGACCGAGGTGCCGAGGCCAGGCTCTGCAACGCCGTCCACACGGCATCCTTCACGTCGGGCGTCACGCGCACGCCTTCGCTGGTCAGCAGGGCCGTCACCCATTGCAGGGCGAAGGCGATCTCGCCGGGCTCGTCGATGCGGGCGAGCGGCTGCAGCGACAGCGTGCCTTCGAGGCCCAGCTCGATGCTCGCCCCGCCCATGGCCAGGGTGGCGGCACGCGCAGACTGCCCGCGGTCGAACAGGATCACCTGGGCGCCGATGAAGCGCCGGAACTGCAGCGCCAGCAGCGACAGCAGCACCGACTTGCCCGATCCGGTCGGGCCGACCACCAGCGTGTGACCGACATCGCCAACGTGCAGGTCGAGGCGGAACGGCGTGCTCCCGCGCGTCTCCGCCATCATCAGCGGCGGCGCCTCGAGATGCCGGTTGGTCTCGGGTCCGGCCCATACCGCCGATACGGGCATCATGTGCGCAAGGTTCAGCGTATGGACGATGGGCTGGCGCACGTTGGCGTAGGGGTTGCCGGGCAGCGACCCGAGCCACGCCTCCACCGCATTGAGGGTCTCGCGGATCGTGACGAACCCGCGCCCGTTGACGATGCGCTCGATCGCCAGGAGCTTCTCGCTGGCCTGCCGGGCATCCCGATCCGACACGACAACCGTCGTGGTCAGGTAACCGAAGGCCACGTCGTCGGCACCGAGCTCCTGCAGCGCCTCGTCGGCATCGGCCGCCTTGTTGTCGGCATCGGGGTCGACCAGGGCGGTCTCGCGGTTGAACATCACCTCGCGCAGGATGGCGGACACCGACTTGCGCTTGGCGAACCACTGCCGCCTGAGCCGGGTCAGGTGCCTGTTAGCCTCGGTCTTGTCGAGGGCGATCCAGCGCGTGGTCCAGCGGTAGGCGAAGCCGAGGTCGTTGAGCGCATCGAGCAGCCCGGGTGTCGTTATATTCGGGAAGCCGAGGATGGTCAGCACCCTCAGATGCTGCTCCCCAAGCTTGGGCTCGATGCCGCCCAGGAAGGGCGTATCGCAGATGACGGCATCGAGATGGGTCGGGATTGGCGGTACCGCGACCGGATGGTGCTTGTTGCTGATGACGCCGTGCAGGTAGGTCAGCGTCTCGGCGTCGCCCAGCACCTCGGCCTCGGGCAGGATGGAGCCGAGCATCTGGAACGCGCGGTCGGTCTCGGTGACGAACCACTCGAGCGGCGCGTGCGGCTCGATCTCACGGCCGTGGTCTCGGTGCGCTCATAGAGCAGGCGCTCCGCCCGTCCCTCCTGCTCGGGCGGCGGCAAATAGAGGAACGTGAGGTAGTACCGGCTCTCGTGATGGGCGCCGTCGGCGCTGAAGGCGGCGTAGCGCTCCTGGTCCACCAGCCACGACGCCGGGTCGGCGAAGCGCGCGCCGGGATACTGGTTGGCAGGCACACGCTCGGCCTCGAAGAACAGCGCCCATCCCGTGCCGAAGCGCTTCAGGATGTTGTTGAGCCGCGCGGTGATGGAGACGAGCTCGGCGTCCGTGGCGCTGTCGAGGTCCGGGCCGCGGTAGCGCAGCGTGCGCTGGAACGAGCCGTCCTTGTTGAGCGCGATGCCGGGCCCCACCAGGCAGGCCCATGGCAGGTAGTCGGCAAGGCTCGTGGTCTTCTTCCGGTACTCGGCGAGGTTCAGCATGCG
This sequence comes from Hyphomicrobiaceae bacterium, assembly GCA_036555805.1. Taxonomy (GTDB): domain Bacteria; phylum Pseudomonadota; class Alphaproteobacteria; order Rhizobiales; family Hyphomicrobiaceae; genus AWTP1-13. Next base: position 1,859 of record DATBKR010000039.1, read on the forward strand.
AGGACTCCCTTGTGGCGGGCGTGGCGGGACAGGACCATGAGGAAGGCCGGGTCCTTGCGCGTGACCCAGACTGCGAGCGTGTGGCCGGCGAGCCAGACAATGAGGCCGGCAAGCCACAGGCGCAGGCCCAGGCCGATGGAGGCGGCGAGCGTGCCGTTGAGGATGGCGAAGCTGCGCGGGGCTCCGCCAAGCAGAATGGGCTCCGTCAGCGAGCGGTGCAGGACCACCTCGAAGCCGGGGATGGAGGATGGTTGTCCAAGCATGGGATCGCTCCTCACTCGATCAGGGCGCCGCCGGCGAAGGAGAAGAACGACAGGAAGAACGAGGT
>DATBKR010000040.1:0-3857 GCA_036555805.1 Hyphomicrobiaceae bacterium
GCCTTCTTGTCCTCGCGCAGACCATTCCAGCTGCCCGGTCCGCCCCAGTAGTCGATGAAGGTCTGCATGCCGCCGGCGTAGTCGCCGCAGATGACGCCACGGTTGACGGCCGCCGCGACGGATCGGATTTCGTCGAGCAGATGCGCGTCGTTTCCCTCGGCTCGCTTCAGGATGTGAAAGGAGCTGGGTTCGATGAGCGTCAGGGAACGCAGGCGTTCAGGGTGGCTCAGCGCGAACCTGAGCGCGACCCCGCCACCGTAGGAGTGACCGATGAGATGGAATGGCGGGCCGTCCGGGCAGGCTGCGTGGATGGCGGCCGCCTCCTCGGCAAGGCGCAGCGGGCCGGCGCCATGCCAGCGACCTTGATTGCCGTGGCCCCAGAGATCGAGCGGCACCGGCTGGAATCCGGCCAACCGGTCGGCGAGAGGTTTCCATTGCCGCGCGGAGCTTGCCGAGCTCGGGACCAGCACGACCCGATTGAGGGGCTGTGACAAGCCAATGGCTGGTCCGTTGCCGTCGCATGCTGACACCGGCGGCCCCGCTGCCGCGAGCAACGCCATCGCCTCACCTTCTCTGGGACGGTCGTCGCAGTGCGCGCTGTCACCCGGTCGCATCGGCTTCATCCTTGAATTGAAGAAAGCCAAGGAACCTGGCTCCGGAGCACCCGACCAAAAGGCTCGCCCCGCCGGATGGCCGAACCTGGGAAGCCCTCCTGCAGATTGCCGGATCGTCATTGCGAAATGCCCTTCCTGGCCTGTGAAGAGTCTCGGGGGTCGATAACTTCAACTGCTGCTGGATTTCTTCTCGGAGCTGGCGCCGGGGCTACGCCGGCGCGCGCGGCAGGTGTAGTTTCGACCGCTCCCGTCTTCGCTGGGTCGACCCAGCCCAGTTCACGGATAACAATACGTGTCCGACGAGCGGTGGGGTCGGTCAGGTCAACCTATCCGGCATCCGTATTGTGTGGATGTCGCAGCGAAGCCGAGTTGGTATCGTTGGTATCGTCACCGCGCCTGCACCCTCGCCCCGCAAGCGCAGCTCACGACTACGAGAGGGCAGGCCCCCTTGCCGACGATGAGGTGCCATTCACGACGCATGACATGCCGAACTCTCGATGCGAGCGCGGTGATCCGGCGCGAAAATTCGTGCGCTCCTCGTTGCCCCCGCCAAGCGGGCACTCCCCCGAAACGGGGATACAAAGCACTCAAGATGCGATGAATTGGGCAAGAGCGAGCTGGCGGGGGACGGACGGCGTCCTTTGCTCCCCACCAGGTCAGGTGTAGTGTGCGAAGCGTCTCAGTAGTGTGGCCGCCGCAAAGGCGGCACCAAGCAGGAGGCCGGGGCACTGCCAAAGAATGCGACGTCAGCCGGCCGGAAGACGCGACCCAGCATCTTGGGTGAGGGCAGCGGTCTGTCTCCAGAGGCGATTGAGGCACAATACCCTACGACCGTGCCGCTCGGCGAAAGGCACCCCGTCAGTGGCACGCAAGCGGCGGATGGGAGCGGCGCGGCCACGCGCGTTGCCGAGGAACTGTATCGGTTCACCGAAAGGCTGTACCGAGCCGCGACTCGCAACGACGTTTACGAGGCAGCTCTGGATATCATTGCCCGCGCGCTGGGCTGTCGCCGAGCCTCTATCCTGCTGTTCGACGATGCCGGCATCATGCGCTTTGCCGCCTGGCGCGACTTGTCGGATGGCTATCGCCGCGCCCTTGAAGGTCACTCGCCTTGGACGCGGGATGTCAAAGACCCCCAACCCGTTTGCATCCAGGATATCCAGGGAGCGAACCTCCCGGAATTTCTCAAAGACACCATCAAGGCAGAACAGATCTGGGCTCTTGCGTTCTTCCCACTCGTCGCAAACAACGCGCTCGTCGGCAAGTTCATGACGTACTATGACGCTCGCCACGTATTCAGCGATGCGGAGCTGGCACTTTCTCTTACGATTGCGCGCCAGCTCGGCTTCGATCTGGAGAGGAGGATGGCCGAGGAAGCATTGCGTGAGACCCAGAGGCAATTGCAGTCGGAACTCGCCGCCCTGGCGGAACGCAACATCCAGCTGGCGCTGGCGGGAAAGGCGGCTCTCGTTGGCAGCTATGCGTACGACACCGACACGGAGATCATGCAGATTTCCGAGGGCTATGTCGCCATCCACGGCTTCCCTGAGGGCACTACCGAGATAGCACGCGGCGCATGCCTGGCGGGCGTGCATCCCGGCGACACAGCGCGGGTGGAACAGTGCCGCAGCGAGGCGTTCCATGCGTGCCGGCGCGAATATTGCGTAGAGTATCGCATAGTCGGTTCAGGCGGCGAGATGCGTTGGGTCGAGACCCGCTGCTTCATTACCTACGACAGCGAGGGGTGCCCGCGCCGAGTCGTCGGCGTCAGCATTGACATTACCGAGCGGAAACGGGTGGAGGAACAGCAGGGCAGACTGGTTGCCGAGCTCGACCATCGCGTCAAGAACGTGCTCGCGACCGTCCAGGCCATCGCCGCCCACACCATGCAAGCGAGCAGGTCGATGGAGCAGTTCGTATCTGCGCTGGACGGCCGCATTCGCTCGCTCGGGTCGACACACGAGCTTCTGAGCCACCGGCGGTGGTCGGGTATACCGCTGGCGGAATTGGTGGAACGGGAACTGGCACCTTACTCGACAGGCTCCAATACAGAGATTGGCGGTCCGGACGTGATGCTGAGTGCAGAGGCGGGCCAGACCGTTGGCATGATGCTTCACGAGCTGGTCACGAACGCTGCAAAACACGGGGCGCTTTCCGTCCCTTCGGGGCGGGTGTCGATCAATTGGCATTTGCCTCTCAACGGCGGCGCGGGCGATCGGCTGATTCTCACATGGCGGGAGACCAGCGGACCCTCAGTCGTGCCTCCGGGCAGATCCAGCTACGGCATGCAAGTGGTTCGAGAACTTATCCCTTATGAACTCGGCGGGACCATTGACCACGTGCTTGCTCCCGACGGAGCACGATGCCACATGGAAATTCCTCTCGCCCGGCTCAATCGTGGCAGCTCGCAAGACACTTGATTTCGCATCGCTACCTACCCACGGCCACCTTCCACCCTCGTTTCATCAAGCCGACGGCCGACCGCTGCCCTGCCCGGCTCAAGGCGGTGGCCGATGGCATCCTCGCGCCCGACGAGACGCAGCTCGATGGGCTTCCAGGTGTCCGCGGCCTCGCGAACTGGCTGGATAGGCCAGAACCGATTGCGCAGCAGTGTCACGATTAAGACATCAACCATGCAAGTCGGTTTGTTACGACGACGTATGTTGACTTGTTATGGGGCTCTGCGCCAAGAGTGGCAGCTGGGTGACCATGGGCAAACTGCGCACCGTCCTGGCATGTCTGATCGCGCTGGCCGTCGCAATGGCGCCGGTTGCGGCAACGGCGATTGCCGGGGCGCGGCCCGCCAGCGCGTCCTTGCTGCCAGGCTGTCACGGCGCTGGCCCGACGCGTCATCACGCGGCCGCCTGCACGGATGGCGCAGCAACCATGCGCCACTGCCATCACAGCGCCTCGCAGGACATGGATAAAGGCAGCTGCCCGGACTGCCCGGACCAAGACCAAACCAAGAAGTGCATGGGCGACGGCAGCAAGTGCTGCAAGCTGACCGGCATGATGATCCACCTGCCCGCCGTTACTGTGGCCGCCGGAACTGTGCAACTCGAGGCCGACCCGCCAGCGCTGACCGGCTGGCGACTGCGACCATCCCCTCCTCCTCCCCGAGCCTGATCCCTCGACGACAGCGGCCACCGGAAACGTGGCCCGCCCTGTGAAGTTGCGCGCTGACTTGTGCCGGCCCGCACCCATCCCGTTCGAGAAAGGATCAAACCATGACCGTCAAACTTC
>DATBKR010000041.1:0-12759 GCA_036555805.1 Hyphomicrobiaceae bacterium
ACGTTGCGGCTGCCGGCGTTCATCCAGGCGAGGCCGATGAGGCCGGCCGTGGGATGGTCGGAGAGCTTCTTCAGGAGTTCGCTGCCGATCGGGCCGTCGATCACCTTCTCCATGTGCGCGTTGTCGCGGAACATGAAGGGCAGGTTGAAGACGTTGAGCTCGGGCACGATCGGCCCCATGGGCCCGACGCTGATGCGGGCGATCTGCAGGGCGCCCACCTGGGCCTGCTCGATCATCTCCTTCTCGCCGCCGAGCTGCATGGCCGGATACATCTGGATGGCGATGCGGCCGTTGGTGGCGGCCTCCAGCTTCTTGCCCATGCGCACCACGGCCTCGACCGTCGGGTAGCCGAGCGGGTGCACGTCGGCAGCCTTGAGTACGAGTTTGGTCTGGGCCGCTGCCGGCGGCACACCGGCCATCCCCAGGGCGAGCCCAATCGCTCCAAGTCCAATGACATGTCGCCGGTTCATGAGCCTCCTCCTCTCCCGACTAGCCCGTCAGTTGCGGGCCCAGCGCCTATTTCAGCCCACGCACCGTGGTGCGTTCATTCTCCCCCGTCTGGCGAGGGATTGTCGATCCATCGCATCGGGGCTAGATTTGTATGATGACCCGACAAGTCACCAGCCTAGCCTCTCGCCTCTCGGCTGGCAAGCGCGCGCTCCTGCGGCCCCTGCAGCCGCAGCGCAACCTCTCAGGGGAGGTGGTCAAGCGTATCGCCGACGCCATTCGCGCCGGTTGGCTCGCGCCCGGTACCCGCCTGCCGACGGAGCAGGAACTGATGGCCGCATTCGGCGTGAGCCGGACGGTCGTGCGGGAGGCGGTGGCGGCATTACGGGCCGACGGTCTGGTGACGACCCGGCAGGGATCGGGGGCGTTCGTTGCCGCCGATGCCAGCCGGGTGCCGTTCCGCATCGATCCCGAGGGACTGAGCTCCATCGACGACGTCCTGGAGATCATGGAGTTGCGCCTGGCGATCGAGGTGGAGGCGGCGGCACTGGCAGCCGAGCGGATCACGCCCGCCGCGCTCGCGCCGATCCGACGGGCGCTGCGCGCTGTCGACGCGGCGCTTCGCAAGAGCGAAGGCGCCGTCGTGGAGGATTTCGGCTTTCATCGCGCCATCGCAATCGCATCCGGCAATGTGCGCATTGCCGAACTGCTGGAATTTCTCGGCCACCACGTCATTCCGCGCCAGAGCATTCGCGTGTCGCTGACGGGACCCGACGAGCAGCGGCGCTACCTGGTGGGCGTCCAGGCGGAACATGCCCGCATCTTCGACGCCATCGGCAATGGTGACGCCGGGGAGGCGCGCAAGGCCATGCGAACGCATCTGACGCGCGGCCTGCGCCGCTATCGCCGGCTCGCTGAGCGGCAGCTGGGAAACGTTGACGTGCGCCCGGCTGCCGGGGCGACAGGGACAGAGAGAGCAAGGAAAACATGATGCAAGTGCCGTCGACCTGTCGCTATTCGCGGGTAAGCCGAAGGCCGGCACCGGCCCCGCTCGCCGGTTTACACCTCGGTAGCCAACTCCTCGCGCATCGAGGCGTTCGCGGAACGAACTTCCGACATCGGCGTTCGCCGGGGATAAGGAGGCTCCGCATGGCAGCTCGCGATGCAACCCGGCTCAGGCACCTTGCCGCGGAGACCCTGGCCGCCGCCGAGCAGATGACCGACCCATCATGCAGGCGCGGAATGATCAACGTAGCGGCCGGTTACGAGCGCCTAACGGAATTCGTCGACGGATCTGCCCGTCCGCCCTTGACCGATGCACGGGACGATGAGCCGCCACGCGGCCCGACGGATGGCGTGGCACACTCTTCTCGGCAGCCCCTCCGGCGCAAGCCACCGGTCATCTGACCCACCGGCTTACGGCTCGGAACGACCTGTCCCAGACATGTCCGTTGGCATTGGGGCTGTTTCTTAACCATCCCAGCGGACCGGAGGCTCGCCAACTGCTTGCCTGGGCTCGTTTCGAGCTTGGGCCCGGTCCTTTCTCCGACGGCTGCTCCCCGCGCCAACCTGAAACCACCGCAGGGCCTGCGAAGCCGGCAGGCGCGATGCGATCCGGCGATCCGATGCTCTATCTGGACTGATGGTTTCCGGGTTTCACCCGATGGACGTTGTCGAACGGCATGGACAAAGTTGTTGCCGCAATTCGGGATCGGGACATCGCATGCAGCCGCGCCGCATAGCTCGGGTGACTTCCTTCGGGCCTGACGATCTGAGGCTGATCTTCAAGGCGTACGACGGCGCCTGGAGCGAGATCGCTCCAAAGGTAGGCACCGATCCCAGAGCCGTTGAGATGGCTCGGATGACGCTCGCCTCGATTGTGCTCGGGCTCGCAACGGCAAACACGCTTCCCCCCGATGGATTGAGAGCGATGGCCGCGATGGCGTTCTGGGCCAAACGTCGGATAGGTGGTTGGGAGCGATTGGCCGCGTCGATCACGTCACCTTTGTCGGGCTCCCCGATGAGTTCGGTCACCGGAAGGGCCGTGCGTATCCCGAAAGGCGAGAAGGCGATCGGCTCCTAGTCAGGGCCGCGCGGCTTGTAGATCGGCTCGCAGGGAATGCCCACGCCACCCTTGCACCAGCGCCGCGTCGGCGGCTCGCGATCGCACTGCCAAAGCCCGCGACGAACTGCCTTGGGCTCGGCTTCCAACGGAGCGTAGTAGCCGCCCGAGTAACCCGGCCAGTCTGTCGCCCATCCGGAACGCACCATGCACGCAGCCACGTCCTCTTTGTCGTTGTCGCGCCAGCATTCGGCAACGAACCGCGACCGGACCAGGCGGCGCTCGATTTTCTGCACGCGGCAAGTCACGGTCGTTCCGCGCAGGCAGTCTCTGAGCGCAGCGATCGACCCCCAACCCGGTCGCCATTTCTCGCCATTGCTGGTGCACCGCGCCCGCCATTTCGGCACGTCGATTCCCCAGATGCGGATGCGAGCGTAACCAACGCGGAACCTGTCGCCGTCCGCCACGCTCGTGACATGGCCGGAGATCAGATCACCGACCGAGCGGGCCTGCTCTGCGTGTGCGCCTGCACACAAGAGGACCGAGCAAACAAACACCGGAACGCGCATGATGTCGCCCTCCCCGTTGAGCGGCGCAGCGTAGCAGGACCGCCTCACCGTGTCCCCAGGCGCCGCGCTTCGCCTCGCTCCTGCCAACCGGCGCCGGTTACCTCCCCTGCCTCGCCAAGCTGGGGCGGCACTGATGGGGATGGCGGCGTGCCTGGCGGAGGGAGTGGCCTGACCGACTGCAGGATCGACAAAATTGAACTGCGGGGGACAGGGTGGGCGGTCTGATGCGGGACGAAAACGGCTTGGCAACCCGGCACTTTCAGCCTCTCGGCCACATCTTCCAGATGCGGCATTAGGCGCTTAGCACACCCCTTGCGGGCTTGATTACGCTTGAATCGGCCGACCGGGGGCCAGGCCAGCCCACAGCCGGGACCGACCGGAACCGGCCGAAGCGGTACAACCCACACGCTGGCCGGCCTGCCGCATCGCGTGGCAGATTGTTCAAATTCTACCCGCATTGGTCCTGTAACGGCCTCCCTTCGATCTCGACAGGTCCGCGGGGGCGCCGGCGCCCGGGGCCTTTTGTTACCGCGGGGGTTCAACGTGCTCAATCTGCTACGAGGCTTGTCGCTGGCCGCGATCGCATGGGGGGCGGGGCAGGCGCTGGCCCAGTCCGCGGCGCAGAAGGAGTTGAACACGCTCACCGGGGCCCCGCCCGGCACGCGCTGCTTCAAGTCGGTCAAGCTGGCGCAGGAGTTCGCCACGCGCTACGTGGCCTCCGGCCTCTGCCCGCAGCTGCGGCCCATGGACCCTGGGCAGTTCCTGCACGCCCTGGAGGTGCAGAACGCCGTGGACAGGGATTTCACCGGGGAGGCGTGTCAGGCCCAGTTCGCCCTGATGCTGCGGGCCGGACGGGAATGGGCGGAGAAGGACCCGGCCAAGAGCTGCGCCGAGACCGTTCGCAAGCTGAGCAAGCTCAAGAGCATCAACGCCTTCCGCGGTCTCCTCCGGTGAGGCTCGGCACCTTCCTGCCGGGCGTCGCGCCGCCGCCCCGACCGGGTTGATCGGCCTCGCCTCGTCTTCGGGCAGGCCCTATGATTGGCGGCAGACCATCTGGTCCTTTGTCGCTCTTTCACAGCTTCCGGGCACGCACGCCATGGACATGATCGACCGCGGGCTTTCCGAGGAGCAGCGCATTGCGCGCGCGAGTTGCCGCGCCTTCGTGGACGAGGTGGTCACGCCGTTCATCCGCCGGGACTGGCAGCGCGAGTGGCTGATGGACCCCGATGCACGCCTGCCGCGCGCTATCCTCGAAGGCGCCGACCGGATCGGCATCCGAACCCTGGGGGTCCCTGAGGAGTTCGGCGGCAGCGAGCTCGATCGCACCAGCGAGGTGCAGACCTTCGCCATCGTCGCCGAGGAGGTCGCGCGCGGCGATGCGGGCCTCGCCGACAAGCTGGTGCAGAACTGGAAGGTCTCGGTGCTGCTGCGCAAGTTCGCGCCCCGCCCCCTGCAGGAGCGCTGGTTCCCGAGGCTCGTGGGCGATCCAGGCTTCCTGCTCGCCCACTGCCTCACTGAGCCCCGCGGTGCCTCCGACCGCTGGCTGCCCTACGACGTGCCGGAGGCGGCCATGCACACGCGCGCCGTGCCCCGGGGCGAGGACTGGGTGATCGACGGGCGCAAGCAGTTCATCTCAAACGGCTACGATGCCGGCCTGTACGTGGTCTACGCCAACACCGACCCCAAGGTGGGCATGCTGCAGGGCACGTCGAGCTTCCTGGTGCCGCGCGACACGCCAGGGCTCACCATCGCGCGCTGCAACGAGACCATGGGCGGGCGCTTCATGAACAACGGGGAATTGGTGTTCGAGGACTGCCGCGTGCCCGCCGACCACCTGCTGGTGGAGGGCGAGGCACTGGGCAGCGCTGGCATCTACTTCCGTCCCGGCAAGATCATCCAGGCCGCCAAGAACCTCGGCGTCGGCATGGCCGCCTTCGAGCGCACCGCCGAGTACGTGCAGACCTACGTCCAGGGCGGGCGCATCCTCATCAAGCACCAGGCGGTGGCGCTCAGGCTCGCCGACATGGCGACCCGGCTGGCCGCGGTCCGGGCGCTGCTCGGCATGGCGGCCCGCGCCGTGGACGAGGGCGCGCCGGAGGCCGACCAGCTCTGCAACATGGTTAAGGTGTTCGCCTCGGAGGAGCTCTTCAAGGTGGCCCAGCACGCCATGGAGCTGCACGGTGGCAACGGCGTGATGCTCGACTTCGGCATCGAGAAGCTGTTGCGCGACGCCGCCATTTTCTTGCACATGGACGCCACCGCCGACATCTCGCGCTTCAAGATCGTCAAGGCCATGTTCCCCACCACCGCCGGCGCCTATGCCGGGCCGGGGGGATGAGCGGGGCAGGGATCGCCGGCGGGACCGGAAAGGGGCCGCGACGAGTTGCGCCACGGCCACGCTCTTGCCGAAGAATTGCAGAAGCCCCATTTATGGCACCAAACGGGGACTGCGAGCAGGCGGCGGCAGGACTATCCGCCTGCGCATCCGCATCAACCAAGATAGAAGGACGTTGCACGCGCGCCGGGACGACGCGTTGCGCGGCGGCGGGATTTGTACATGAGCACCGCACCCAGGAAAATTGCCAAGCCCAAGACCCTGCTCGATCTCGAGCCGCACGACTGCCGCTGGCCCATCGGCGAGCCGCGGCACCCGGATTTCCATTTCTGCGGCCGGCCCCGCGCCCCCGGCCGGCCCTATTGCGAGCACCACTGGAGCATGGCCTTCCAGCCGCCGCGGCCGCGCCAGCAGCGCCCGGCCCTCCAGCCTCCCACGGCCATTCCGCCGCCCGCCGCCAAGGCGGCGTGAGGCGATGGGCGTGGGCTCACGCCACCTGTCCCAGCGTCACGGGAATCGACAGGAAGCCGCGGAACCGCGCGCGACCGCCGCGCACCGGCTCGCCGGCGAGCGCATAGTTCGGAAACCTCGCGAGGAACCGGCCGATGGCGATGCGGCCCTCAAGCCGCGCCACGTTGAGGCCGACGCAGACGTGGGGCCCCGAGCCGAATGCCAGGTGTGGGTTGGGATCGCGCATGATATCGAGCCGGTCGGGGTCGGCGAACTCGGCCGGATCGCGATTGGCGGCCCCGATGCCGATTGTCAGATAGGTGCCCGCCGCGACCCTGACGCCCTCGATCTCCACATCCCGGGTGGTCAGCCGGTTGCCGAGCTGGTTGGGACTCTCGAAACGCAGGAGCTCCTCGACCGCCGCACGTATCGCCTCCGGCCGGCCGATCAGCCGCGCCTTCTCCTCGGGCCATTCCAGCAGAGCGTACAACCCGTTGCCCACGAGGTTGGTGGTCGTCTCGTGTCCGGCGTTGAGGATGAAAATGATGTTGTGCAGAAGCTCGCGCTCGGACAGCCGCTCGCCCCCCTCCTCGCCCTGGATCAGCCGGGTGAGTACGTCGCGTTCCGCATCGCCCGGCCTGGCACGTCGCCGTGCGACAAGCGTCTTGAGATAGTCGAGGAACGCGGCCACTGCCTCCTCGCCGCGCCGCTGCTGTTCGGGCGTCAATACGAGCTCGAGCGCTCCCAGAATCGCCAGTGACCAAGCCCGCAGCGGCTCGCGCTCCTCGCGTGGCACGGACAGCAGGTTGCCGATGACCTCCACCGGCACCGCTGCAGCGAGATCGGCGATGAGGTCGACTGAGCTCTTGGCCGCCATGCGGTCAAGCAGGCCGTCCACCAGGTCGGCCACGGGCCGCTCCATGTCGGCAATGCAGCGCGGTGTAAAGGCCCCCGCGATGATCCGGCGCACGCGCGTGTGCAGGGGCGGATCGTTGAAGACGAGGCTCGTCGTGTGATGCTCATAGAGCAGCCCGTCGCCGTACCTGGGCGCAAACTCGCGTTTCTTGTCGGAGGAAAAGGCCCTGCCGTCCTTGTAGGCGGCGATGCAGGCCGCGTGGCTCGCCAGAAAGTAACCGCCGTCCGGAAGCGGGTGGACCGGCCCGGCCTCGCGCAGGGCGTGGTAGTAGGGATAGGGGTTGGCGTAGTAGCCCGCAGGCAGGTGGCGCAGGTCGAACGCGCTCACCGCGGCCTCAGCTTGCGCCGTGGAAGGGAAGCGCGCTGTTGTCCTCTGCCCGCCGGCCACGTGCGCCATTTGATCCACGCCTCAGTGCCCCGCCCGCGGCGGTTCGTCATTTTCGCGCTGCGCCCGCGGCAGATCAACTTGCTGCTCGTAGCGAAGCAAAGGCAGCGACCGTCCAGGGATGGATTCGGATGGTACGCCTCCAACGCACATGGCGCCCATCCGCTCGTAGAAGCCCTTTGCATTGGGGTCGGACGCGATGAGGAGGCGCCGCGCCCCGCGTTCGTGCGTCCATTCCATCGCCACCAGAAACAGCGCCGCCCCAAGGCCCTCCCCGATGGCACTCGGCTCGACAAAGAGGTGCGTTAGCTCCGCATCGGTTTCCCTCAAGGCAATGACCGCGACGCCTAGCGGCACGTCGTTCGGTTCGTTGACGACAACGAACACCCGCCCCTCCGCGATCGCGGCAGGATCAATGCGGAGGACACCCTCACACAACCGCATGAAGTTGGAGTCGTAGCCCCAGTGCAGCTTCGAACGAAGGCAAAGTGCGCTGAGCGCTTCTGCTTCCTCAGGCCGCCCAGGGCGACATTTGGTAGCCGCGGGCATTCAGCCCGCCTTGCCCAGCACCCGGCCCGCCACCGCGTCGAGCTTGCCAAGGAGGGCCGGGTCGCGGGCTTCGGGCGGGGTGATGAGGGCCACGTCCAGCGCGCGGTCGGAGCCGATGGGGCAGGAGGGGTGCTCGCGAGGGAAATCCCGCGCCAGCCGCTCGATCAGGCGGTGGGCCTTGTCCACGTTCTCGGACAGCACCTTGATGACGGCCGCCACATCGACGTGGGCGTGGTCGTCGTGCCAGCAGTCGTAGTCGGTGACCATGGCGACGGTCGCGTAGCAGATCTCGGCCTCGCGGGCGAGCTTGGCCTCGGGCATGTTGGTCATGCCGATCACCGCGCAGCCCCAGGAGCGGTAGAGGCTGCTCTCGGCGCGGGTGGAGAACTGCGGCCCCTCCATGACGAGATAGGTGCCGCCGCGCGTGGCGGCGATGCCCTCTGCGCGCGCCGCCTTCTCCGCGGCATCGGCCAGCAGCGGGCTCACCGGATCGGCCATGGACACGTGCGCCACGCAGCCCGGCCCGAAGAAGCTCTTCTCGCGCGCGAAGGTGCGGTCGATGAACTGGTCGACGATCACGAAGTGCCCCGGTGGCAGCCCCTCCCTGAGCGAGCCGCAGGCGGAGACCGAGACGAGGTCGGTCACGCCCGCCCGTTTCAGGACATCGATGTTGGCGCGGAAGTCGATAGCCGACGGCGGAAGCCTGTGCCCGCGTCCGTGGCGCGGCAGGAAGCGCACGGGCAGCCCAGCGATGTCGGCGAACAGCACCCGGTCTGACGGCTCGCCCCACGGCGAGGCGATTGCCTCCCAGTGCACGTGCTTGAGCGCGGGCATGTCGTAGAGCCCGCTGCCACCGATGATGCCGAGCACGGATTGGGTCATCGTGAAGCTCTCCGCGTGCGCCTGCCGAGCGAGAGGCGTACCGCAAATTCCGCGCCGCAGCCATGCCTATGGCTGAGCGCCGCGGCGCCGGTGTAGGGTGGGTTGGGCCCGAAGGGTCGTAACCCACCAGGGGTTCCTCATGAAATGGTGGGTTACGTTGCTGCACGGCCAACCCACTCTACGAAGGAAGGAATCCATGCTCTACGAACTGCGCGTCTACAACTGCATCCCAGGCCGGCTGCCGGCGCTCCTCAAGCGCTTCGAGGGCGCCACGCTCAAGATCTGGGAAGCGCACGGCATCAGGCAGGCCGGCTTCTGGTCGGTGCAGATCGGCGAGAGCAACAACGACCTCTACTATCTGCTGGCCTGGGAATCGCTGGCCGAGCGCGAGAAGAAGTGGACGGCCTTCATGTCGGACCCGGCCTGGATCTCGGCGCGCGCCGAGAGCGAGCGCGACGGTCAGATCATTGCCTCGATCAAGAGCATGATCCTGCAGCCGACGGCGTTCTCAACGGTGAAATGATTGATGTAGGTTGTGTCGAGCGTCAGCGAGACCCAACCTACGATTTGAAGACGGCCGCTGCGGCGGTCTCGTGAGCCCGCTTGGTGCGCAGTTCCTCGCGCACCCGCTCGATCTCCTGCGTCAGCGCGGCGATGCGCGCCTCGAGCTCGGCGATGGAGAAGGCGCCCAGCGGCTCGCCGACCGTGATCGCGGTCTTGGCGGGCCTCAGCTTGTCGTCATCCCAATCCATACGTCGATCCTGGGCCATCCGCCGCCCGCGGGCAAGAGCCGGGTGCAAGCCGGGCGCAGGCCGGCCGGCCCGGCGCTGACGGCAAGCGGCCGACCCATGGTTTGCCCTTGTCTCGGCACATGGTCCTCGGCGATGGTCGCGCAAGCCACGCAAAGCCAAGGAGAGCCGACGATGCCGACCTCGCCAGCCACCATGAGCGCCGTCGCCATCACCGCACCCGGTGGGCCGGACGTGCTGAAGACCGCCGTGCTGCCCACGCCCAAGCCGGCGGCCGGCCAGCTGCTGGTCAAGGTGGCCGCGGCGGGGGTGAACCGGCCGGACGTGGCGCAGCGCATGGGCGTCTACCCGCCGCCGCCCGGTCATTCGCCGCTGCCTGGCCTGGAGATCGCAGGCGAGGTGGTGGAAGCGGGCCCCGAGACCACCCGCTGGAAACCGGGCGACAAGGTGTGCGCCCTGGTGAACGGCGGCGGTTACGCCGCCTACTGCATCGCCGAGGAGACCTCCACCCTGCCCATTCCGGCGGGCTACGACATGGTGCGCGCGGCGGCGCTGCCGGAGACGTTCTTCACGGTCTGGAACAACGTGTTCGAGCGCGGGGCGCTGACAGCGGGCGAGTGGTTCCTCGTGCACGGCGGCACCAGCGGCATCGGCACCACCGCGATTCAGCTCGCCAGGGCCTTCGGCGCGCGCGTGCTGGCCACCGCCGGCTCCGGCGATAAGTGCAAGGCCTGTCTGGACCTGGGGGCCGAGCGGGCGATCAACTACAAGACGGAGGATTTCGTCGCCATCGCCCGCGAGGCCACGGGCGGCAAAGGCGTCAACGTGATCCTCGACATGGTGGGTGGCGACTACACCGAGAGGAACATCGTCGCCGCCGCGGAGGACGGGCGCATCGTGCAGATCGCCACGCTCGGCGGCGCCGATGCCAAGATCAACCTGGCGCGCCTCATGATCAAGCGCCTCACGCTCACCGGCTCCACGCTGCGCCCGCGCCCGCGCGAGGTGAAGGCCCGCTTCGCCCGCGCCCTGGAGGAGAAGGTGTGGCCCCTGCTGGCGGCGGGCAAGGTCAAGGTGGTGGTGGATTCCACCTTCCCGCTGACCCAGGCCGCCGATGCACACCGCCGTCTCGAATCGAGCCAGCACATCGGCAAGGTTGTGCTCACCGTGTAGCGCTGCCATCCCGGAATGGCGCCCCGGCTCGGGGGCCGGGGAGGCTGCGCAATATCCGGGACCCCCGGATGAAGGAGACGGGGCGCGGAACTCCTGATCCTGGGTAGCGGGTCGCCGGCTATCGCCCGGTATGGCGGCGTGCGAGATGCAACACGTCCGGCTGCGGGTCGCATAACATGAAAGCGATTCGGGCGTCGCGCACGCGTCCCCCGAGCGCGCGCAGAGGCGCCGAAGCGAGACGCCGGCCGAAGCGAGACACCGGGAGAGCCCTCCATGCCGCCCGCGGCACCTTCGTTCCCCGCGTTCGACGAGTGGAAGAACATGAGCGAGCGCGAGCAGGATGCGCTGCTCGACCGCCTGGAAACGCACCAGCGGCGGGGGCTGCTCGGCCGCCGCCTGCTGGTCGGATTCGGCCTCGCGGCCGTGGCCGCTGCGCTGGGGGCGGGGCTCACCCTGGTTGGCGCGGGGTCGCCATAGGGCGGATTTGCGAAGCGCAATCCGCCATTGCGACCACGAATCGTCCAGTTCGGCGAACTACGGGCTTCGCCCCAATCCGCCCTCCTATGCCGCCATACCTACCAGGTGAGCGCCGGCATCGCGGCGACGGGCGCGAAGGCACGATTGGCGAACAGGTCGTCGAGCACGGCCGCGTCGAGGCCGCGCGGCGCGAAGATGGGGCTCGCGACGAACACGCTCCTGAGGCCAGCGGCGTGCGCGCCGGCGATGTCGGTCTCGATGCCGTCGCCGATGCCCAGCACCCTGGCCTTCTCCACCGGACGGCCGCGCAGGCGCGCGAACTCGGCCAGCACGCGCTCATAGACGGCCAGGTGCGGCTTGCCGGCGAAGCTGACCCGGCCGCCCTTGGCGGCGTAATTCTCCGCCAGGGCGCCGGCGCAATAGATGAGCGCGTGGCCGCGCTCCACCATGATGTCGGGGTTCGCACAGATCATGGGCACGCCCCGGCAGGCCAGCGCGTCGAGCAGGCCGGCGTAGTCCGCGGGCGTCTCGTTCTCGTCGTCGTAGAGGCCGCTGCAGAGCACCACGTCGGCCTCCGCTGCGGGCACGGGGCGGATGTCGAGCCCCTCGAACAGGCTGCGGTCGCGGTCGGGCCCCACGTGCAGTAGCCGGCGACCCCGCCAGACCCCGAGCATGTCGCGCGTGACATCGCCCGAGGTGACGCCGGCGTCGTAGGCGTCGGGCGGCACGCCGAGCGCGGCCATGTGCGGTACGACCGCGGAGAAGGGGCGCGGAGCGTTGGACAGCAGCACCACCGTGCCGCCCCCAGCGCGGAAGGCGCGGCAGGCCGCGGCGGCCGCCGGATAGGCGCTGGCGCCGTTGTGCATCACGCCCCAGACGTCGACGATCCAGGCGTCGGAGGTGGCGGCAAGCTCGGCAATGGAGGAGAGGACGGGAATGGCGGGCATTGCCTTTCCCTAGCAGGCTTGCAGCGCACCGCCAACAGCCGCTGCGCGCCGTTCCCGTGGGACGGAAGGACACGGGGGCAATGCCTCTGCCAGCGAAGTGGGACGCCGAAGAGGATGATCTGATCCCGGCTTGTTACGGCGCGAAACCGGTCGCGATGAGCTCGGAGATGCGCACGAACATGGCGCGCTTGGAGTCGCCCGGCAGGTCCTCGAAGTGGAAGCGGGCATAGAAGGCGCGCACGGCGTCGTCGAGCGGGTGGGTGATGACGGCGTAGCTGCCGACGTGGCCGGCGGCGGCGGCGACGGCGCTGCGCAGCGCGAAGCCCAGCAGGGACTTCGCGTGTCCCTGGCCCTGGCAGGTGGTGGCGATCGCGAGCTGTCCAAGCAGGGTCACGGGAATGGGATCGGGCTTGTTGCGCCGCTGCGGCTTGGGCAGTAACGCCCGCTCGATCTGGGCAGCCGACAGGCTCACATAGCTCGCCACGAGGCCGCTTGCGGGGTCGCAGATGACGTTGGTGCGGGTGATGCCGGAGGCGTGGTTGGCCCAGGCATGGCGCTGGAACCACGCGTTGAGCGAAGGCCGGCCGCAGTCAAAGGCGGCGCGGTCGTCGTCGGCTTGCAGCGGCCGTGGGGCCGTTACCGCTCCCACGTCGGTTTGGCCTTGGCGAGCGCGGCGAGCCGCGGCAGCGACTTGGCCTTCCGCGCCGGTGCGGCCGCCCAGGCTTCGATGCGATCCCAGTGCTCGGCGGGGATGGTGATGAGCCGCCGCTCCATAAGCTGCAGTTCGGCCGCCTCGATCGCTTTGCGACGCACGAAATC
>DATBKR010000042.1:0-11137 GCA_036555805.1 Hyphomicrobiaceae bacterium
GTCAGCAGCTCCGCCGACAGCATGACGTAACGATCCTTGCGGCCCTTGCCTTGCTCGACGCGGATCAGGCCGCGGGCGCTCTCGATGTGCTCGATGCGAAGCGAAAGAACCTCGGCCGTGCGCAGCCCCGTGGCGTAGACCTCCGCGGTAGCGGTTCAGTTCAATCAATCCGCCGCCTGCAGATCGCCGAAATCCATTCGACCTTGCAGTTCTCTCGCCTCTGCACGGTTCTGCCGAACCGCCCAGGTCCCTGAATTTTGCGCCGCGAAGTAGCTAATCTATGGCCTGCCAAAGCACCGTTGCCCACAAGGCAAGATTCACGCCCCCGAAGATCAGGCCGATGACGACCCAGGAGAAAACGTCCTCATCGAGGTGCCTCCGCGTCTGCTTGCCCACGGACCGTTGCATTGCAGCCTAACTCGGCACGATCGGGAGCGGTTCCCCACGAACTGTGGAACCGGATGCGAATTGCAGAATTGCTGACGTGCAGGTCGTCCCTCGTCGCACAGGGTGGCTCGCTTGCGTACCCCGCGGAACCTACACGAAGATGAAACATTTTCCTGCATACCATTGATATGTCTAGGAAGTTCCACAACGCATGGGACGATTGAACGTCTTAGAACGGACAAAACGAAATCCCCGGAGACCGCGAGGTCTCCGGGGATTGTAGGTTTCAGGAGGCGGAGCGGATGCGCCGCCACACGGTCGTCTTCGAAACGCCAAAGGCTTGGCGAACGTCGGCGACCTTGGGCGCGTGACCGTGTTTCTGCCGGTAGGCCTCAACCCAGCCAGTCACACCATCCTGAGCAGCGGGCTTCCGAGGTGCCCGCCTTGTCCTCCGGCGCTTCTCCTTCGTCCTCGGCTCGGGCCTGTCAACGCGCTGGCCGCCGTATGGGTAGTAGTCAAGAGGCTCCGCCGGACGCCCGGGGAGAGCGGAACACGCCTGCGATCCGCAGCAGCGCCCCGGGTGCCGCGCCGGCCACCCGCTCCATGGCGACGTAGAGCACCGGCGTGATGTAGAGCGTGAGCACCTGGGAGACCAAAAGCCCGCCGGTCACGGCAACACCGAGAGGCTGGCGCAATTCCGCGCCCGCGCCGATGGCGAGCGCGATCGGGAGCACACCGAACAGTGCGGCGAGCGTGGTCATCATAATCGGCCGGAAGCGCAACAGCGCCGCCTCGTAGATTGCGGTCGCCGGGTCCTTTCCCTCGCGCTGGGTGGTGAGCGCGACGTCGATCATCATGATGGCATTCTTCTTCACGATGCCGATCAACATCAGCAGGCCAATGACGGCGATGAGGCTCAGGTCCATCCCGCACAGACGCAGGGCAACAAGAGCACCGACGACTGCCGACGGCAGGCCCGTCAGAATCGTGAACGGATGGATATAGCTCTCGTAGAGGATGCCGAGCACGATGTAGATGGTGACGATGGCCGCGATGAGCAGGATTCCCTGGTTCGCGAGCGAATCCTGAAACGTCTTGGCATTGCCCGCGAACGTGGTGGTGATCGTGCGTGGAACCCTAAGTTGCGCCTTGAGCTCCTCGATCGCTTCCACGGCACTGCCGAGTGAGGCTCCCGCCGGAAGATTGAACGATATGGTGACGGCGGGCAGCTGCCCGAGCTGATTGATGGCAAGGGACCCGGCGGTGCGCTCGACGCGGGCGAATGCGCCGATCGGGACGAGCTTGCCCTGGGCATTGCGGATGCGTACGTCCGGGAGCTCGGCCGTGGTCCAGTTGACCTTGTCGGTGAACTCCATCACCACATAGAAACTGTCCCCGGTTCCGTAGATCGTGGATATCTGCCGGCTGCCGAAGCCTGAATAGAGCGTCGAGCGCAACTGTTCCGCCGAGATTCCGAGCGAGCTGGCCTTGTCCTTGTCGACGACCAGCGTGGCCTGCGTGGCGTTGATCTGAAGATCGCTGTTGACATCCGTAAACCGCGGATCTCTACCCATAGCGTCGGTCATCTTCTGAGACCACTCGTAGAGCTGCGGTCGGTCGAGGCTCTGCATCACAAACTGATACGTGGCCCGGCTCGATCGGCCACCGATGCGCAGGTTCTGCACCGGGTTCGGATAGGCGCTGATACCGGGAATGCCCGCAGTGTCGCGCCTGAGATCCGCCAACACCTTCTCGAGGCCGGGGCGCTGGTCTGTCGGCTTGAGCTCCACGAACAGCCTACCCTGGTTCAGGCCGGAGCTGCTGCCCGACGAGCCGACGATAGAGGCAACGTTGGCCACGTGCGGAGACCGCTGATAGGCGGTGGCAACCTTGTTCTGCAGGTCCACCATCGCTTGGAACGAGATGTCCTGCCGGGCTTCGGTCGATACCGAAAGCTGGCCGATGTCCTCCTGCGGGAAGAATCCCTTGGGGGTCGCGTACACCAGCCAGGCTGTGCCGGCGAGCGTGGCAAAAAAGATAACGAGCATCAGTGGCTGGTGGCGCAGGCTGTACTGAAGCGTGCGATCATAGCCCCGCAACGTCGCATCGAAGCTGCGCTCGAACAGGACACTCCAGCGCGGCGGCCGCTCGTCGTGCTCGGGCTTGTGCAGGATCTTCGACGACAGCATGGGCGTCAGCGTCAGCGACACGAACGCCGAGGCGGCGATGGCCACCGTCACCACCACGGCAAACTCGTTGAAGATGCGGCCAACGATACCGCCCATCAGCAGCACCGGAATGAACACCGCCATCAGCGACACGGTGATCGATATGATCGTGAACCCGATCTCGCGGCTGCCCTTCAGTGCCGCCTCGAACGGACCGAGGCCTTCCTCCTCCATGTGGCGGTAGATGTTCTCCAGCATGACAATGGCATCGTCGACCACGAGGCCCACCGCCAGCGTGAGGCCCATCAGCGAGATGTTGTCGATGCTGAACTTGAGAAGATACATCGCGCCGAGCGTCGCGATGAGAGAGATCGGCACTGCCAGCGCCGGTATGATCGTCGCGGCGACGCGGCGCAGGAACAGGAAGATCACGAGAATCACGAGGCAGATCGTCAACAGCAGGGTAAGCTGGATGTCGTGCACGGCGTTCCGGATCGAGACCGAGCGATCATTGAGCACGTGCAGCGTCGTTGCCCGGGGCAATCGGCCATCGAAGCTAGGGAGCAGCGCCCTAACGCGGTCCACCACCTCTACGGTGTTCGCCTCGGGCTGCCGGTAGACGGCGAGAATGATCGCTCGAGTGCCATTGTACCAGCTTGCCGTCTGATTGTCCTGGACCGAGTCGGTCACGGTCGCGAGCTCGCCGAGCCGCACCGGCCTGCCGTTGCGCGTGGCCACGATGATGTTGCGGAACTGGTCGCCGTTCGACAGCTCGGTCTCGGCCTGGAGCGTGAGCGCCTGCTGCTTGTTCTTGAGCGTCCCGACGGGCGTATTGGCATTCGCCGCCGAAACCGCAGCCTGTACCTCGTCGACGCCGATTCCGCGCGCCGCCAGGATATCGGGGTCGAGTTGTACTCTCACCGCGTACTTCTGGCTGCCGAAGATCGTGACTTGCGCCACGCCATCGATAGTGGAGAGCGCCGGCGAGATCACCTGCTGCGCGAACGCATCCATGTCCGGCAGCGGCGCAAGATCGCTGCGTAGCGTCAGAATTAGGATCGGTGCGTCCGCCGGGTTGACCTTGCGATAGCTGGGCGGCTCGGTCATCTCCGTAGGGAGCTGCCGCTGCACCCGTGCGATGGCCGACTGCACGTCAGCCGCGGCACTGTCGATGTCCCGGTTGAGGGTGAACTGGATAGCGATCGACGTGGAGCTCCGCGAGCTCGTGGCGCTGATCGTGTCGATGCCGGCAATGGTCGAGAACTGCTTGATCAGTGGCGTCGCCACCGCGTTCGCCATGGTGTCGGGCGAAGCACCCGGAAGCGAGGCAGACACGTTGACGACGGGAAACTCGGTGCGTGGCAGCGCCGCGACCGGCAGGAATAAATAGGCGAATATGCCTCCTACGACCAGGGCCGCCGACATCAGCGTAGTCGCAACCGGGTGCCGGATGCAGAATTCAGATACGTTCATTGCCTAACCGCGCCGTCCGACTCTCTCTCGGCGTCCTTTTGCTTGCTCGCGGGCGCGTTGTCTTCGGGTGCCGTCTCCCGTACGCGCGTGCCATTGGTGAGCCGCATTTGTCCCTCGACGACAACCTTCTCGCCAGCCTCCACGCCTTTTGCGAGCGCGAGACGGTTGGCCTCGCTGCCGGCGAGCTCGACGTTGCGCATCTCGACGGTCTGGCCGCCCTTCGTGACAAAGACGAACGGTCCCTTTTGTCCGCTCTGAACGGCGACGGCCGGAATCATGACGGTCTTGGGTCTGACATCGAGATCGACCTCGATGTCGACGTACATGCCCGGCCACAGCTCCAGTTTCTCGTTGGCGAATTTCGCCTTGGCCGCGATGGTGCCCGAGGAGAAGTCGACGCTGCTGTCGACGAAGTCGAGTGTGCCGGTGGCCAATAGCTTGTCCTCGCCCGGCGCATAGACACGCACCTCGGCGGGAGGCGACCGCGCAAACGCCTTGCGCAAGGCTGCGAGATCGCGCTCCGCAAGCGCGAAGCCGGCGCGGATCGGCTCGATCTGTGTGATGGTCACCAGACCTGCCGTGTCGTTGACGCCCACGAGGTTCCCCGGCGTGACCCGTATTGCGCCGACGCGACCGGTTATGGGCGCTTCGAGCCTGGCGTAACCGAGCTTGAGGCGATCAGCCTGCAGCACCGCCTCGTCCGCCTCCACCGTCTGCTGGGCCGCCTTGTAAGCGGAGGTGGCCTGGTCGAGCTGCTGCTGTGGCGCCACGTTCTTCTCGATCAGCTCCTGCTTGCGCCCGAGGTCGGCCTGGGCTTGCGCCAGCCCCGCATTGTCCTTGGCGAGCTGCGCCTGGTCGCGGGCGATCTGAGCCTGGATCTCGCGATCGTCGAGGATGAACAGCAGGTCGCCCTTGTGCACGAGCTGACCATCGGCGACGTGCTGCTCCAGCACCTGGCTGTCGATGCGCGCCCTGACCACCACGATGGCCGGCGACTCGACGATGCCGATCGTGCGGCGTCGGATCTTGAAGTCCTCGGCCTCGGCCTGGGCTGTAATGACAGGAACCGGCTGGCCGGAGGCACCCTTGCGCTTGCCTCCGCGATCGGAGGCCGCTTCATTGGACACGGGCGAGGAGGGGCTACAGCTGCGATAAGCGACGGCGCCCACACTCAACAGGCCGATGAGCGTCGCAACACCGGCTAAGCTTGGCTTGCGCACTCGTGGCGTCCCTCAACGCGAATTGGCAGGAACCCTCATCCTCCGGCGCACAACGCTTGTGTCAAGCTTCAGTTCCGCCTCGCCAGTGGCGAGACCAGCAATGCTTCTGGTCTGAACAACTCCAATTTCCTCGTGTCTAGTCGTACGCAATCAGCGGACGGGGACTACACACTGAGAGGAACGCCACGACAGCTGATCACGGCCTCACGAGCGCGGAACCCGCTCACACGCACGAGATTACTGGGGAGCTCGCCGAGACCGGCTCACGGGTGGCCCACAATAACGTGCAGCCGACCTTCATTGGCCCCGAATGCGTCCGCAGCGGCTTAGCGCTTGTCGGATTGGCGCAGGAAGGCCCAAACTATCCGACTGCTCGTCATTGGTTGACGTGGCTGTTGGCGATCTGGCGCTTCCATTGCGCAGCGAAGGCCCGCGCCCTCGCCGTGGGGCGGAAGACGACGACCCGCGAGGAGCACTCGACGGCAATGTAGTGGCGCCACCTCAGATCCATGCACGGTGAGGCAGGAATACGAGAACGAGCTTGCCCCCGCAAGCCTACGAACGCGGCGCAGACGGCAAGCGCGCATGGTGGCGAAGAGCTCTCGATCTCTTCGGCACGTTCCGGCGCAAGCATGGCGATGCCCTCACGCGGGAGGACGTCGCCCAATACCGCTATTGCGAGGCGCGAGACGAGCTGCCCGTCACCGACCCGGAGCGGCACCTTGGACTGCGGGTATCGCGGCTGGAGGATCAGGCCAAAGGCCTGGTGGTCGACGGCGACGTCGAGCTCAACGATCTCGGCGACAACTTCGACGTCAAGGACGACGAGTATAGCGCCGAGCCCAACACACGCTATTCGATCCATAGCGTGAGCGACGCGCGCGCCCATGAGCGCCGCAACCACTTGCGCCTGTTCCAGGAGGGATGGGACCCACGCTCCTTCCAGGACCGGGATGAGGACGACGGGCACATTGCGCGCGTCCGCGCCATGGAAAGGCGCAACAAGCGGGCGACGCAGGAGTTCCTGGGCCGCTGGAACGAGGCCGAGAAGGAGGCCCGGGCGGACCGCAGAAAGCGGGGCGAGAGCGACTAGGATTTTTTTTGGGTCTTCGTGGAATCGTGTGGGTGGATTGTAGAGCTTAACGCATCGGCAAGCCGCATTGTTACAGGGTTTCGGGCGGGTGTGGGGGCGCTCGGAACTGGACGGGATTTCGATGGCGACTGACCCCCCGCAGGGGCCGCGCGCGACGTACGCTCGATGATGCGCCTGGGATCGGGATGCGGGCCCAGTTGAGGGGCGGCTCCAGTGCGACAGCATCTTATCCTCGAACGTGTTAGGGCGCGATTTACTTGAGGTTGGTAGCGTCCTCTAGGCGCTACCGCAGATAGCGCGATATGACGCACTGCGGATGGACAGCGGGCTTAATGCCGAGCGCGGTGACCGCACCCAATCATCGAGGAGCTATGCATGCTAGCATCCTCTTTCGCCTATTTTCTTAGGAACCCTGAGCGGATCACGGAGGCTTTCAGCGACCCGCTCGAGGCATGGATTACGTTTCAGGACCGTAGGGCCGAGCAACGCGAGCGGCTGAACGCGGCGTGCAATTATGTCGCTGACGAGAGCTGGGAGTCTCACCTCCATGAGCGCCTGGGAGTACCCACGCCGTTCGCATCCACCAACGAGTTCCGGGAACTCTGGACGAAGGTAATCGAGTCCTTGCAGGCTACCGGGTTGCGCGTGGGACCGGAGAGCTTTCATACCTGGAACGATGGCGACCGCGGTTTGGTGCGTGCGATCTGGTGCCTGACACGTCACTTGCGGCCTGAAAGGGTTCTGGAGACGGGCGTGGCGCATGGGCTGACGTCCCGCTTTCTTCTCGAGGCGATGGAACGAAATGGTCGCGGCCATCTTTGGAGCATCGATCGTCCGCCGCTGGACCCAACGTGGCAGGCTCAAGTCGGCATCGCCGTCACCGCCCCCTTGAGGGGACGCTGGTCCTACATAAAGGGGTCAAGTCGGTATCGCCTGCCGCGGTTGCTTTCTCAGATCGGCAGGCTCGACATGTTCATCCATGACAGCCTGCACAGCGAGCGCAACGTGCGCTTTGAACTGGACTGGATCTGGCCGCTGCTACGCCCAGGCGGCTGCGTAGTCGTCGATGACATAGATGCCAACTGGGGGTTTCATTCTTTCACTCGGCTCCATCCTGGTCATCCCTCGTTCATTTGCGAGGCCGAGCCGTTGCACCCGGACCCGCGGCGGTTCAACGGCAAGGGTCTATTCGGGATTATTCTCAAGGTTGCGGCTTAACCGGAATGGGCACAAAGTATCTCCACCAAGGTCTGTAAGCTGCCAGGTGCGGCGCCCCGCGAGGTGCGGCGCGAGACGGTGGGCAAGCCGCGGGCCCAGGCGATAGATCTCCGGCGCGCACGATATCTGGGCTTCGGGTTCGCGCGCTTCGGCGGTGCAGCAACGACCGGTCAGTGGCCTCGCAGGACGTAGGCCGCGGCGCGCCACGGGAGCCAAGTCACCACAGCAACGTTAGCGGCCACGATGACCAACCTTGCCGCCTCGTCGCGTGGCGGCGCCACGAGCGTGAGCGCGAAGAGATCGTTCAGCGCATGAGAAGCGCACGCCACCGTAAGCCACAAGATGGTGACGCACAGCGAACCCATCGCGATCGTGTTTCCCAGCCAGTACATGACGTTGCCCAGCCGCCCGCCATCGTCGTTGCTGGTGGCGCATCGAGACCCACGAATCTCGTCAGCGAGTCTTTGGGGTCAGACATCGTTGCCTCCTTCATCCCCTCTCAACCTCCACAGGCTCCTGCGCGGTGCTCTCGGCCATGGTGCCCAGCCGCGCCTTCGGCTTCGCCGGTGGCGGCAGCTTGGCGCGTTCCTCGACGTGTTCACACCCGACGTACCATACGTTGCCGCGGCGCTCCTTCGGCCAGCGCGCCAGCTTGCCGAACATGGTGTGGGACACGTGCGGCAGGTCGCGGTTGATGCACCACTGCTTGTAGGCCCGCCAGGCCACCTCGGATTGGACGCGGCCGTTGATCCTCGGCCTGACGCCCTCCCGGAAGAAGCGGGCGGTGATCTCGTCGGGCCGGTGGACGATGACCTCGATTTCCTGGGCGCCGGTGCGGTCGATGGGCACCACGGCCGTTGTCAGCGTCGGCGCCCCCCGGTCGTCCTCCCGGCGAGGTGGTGGCGGACCCGAACACGAGCCAGAAGCCGACGCCGCTCCCGAGCTCAATGGCGATGGCGAAAACGACGTGCGACAGAGCCGCGATCAGGTTCTGGTCGGCGCCGATTCCCTTGGCCATGCTGGCCGACTGCGGATCGGCCTCCTTGACCGCTGCCCTCGCGTCCACGGCGGCAAGCGCGGCTTCTGCGGCGGCGATCTTGGCGTCGAGGGCGGCCGCTTTGATGGTCGCCGCGCGGTCTGCCTGCGCCTTGAGGAGCACGGCGCGCGCCGTCTGCTCGTCCTTCTCCCACTTCTTGCAGACATCGCCGCAGCCGCCGCGCTTCTTCTCGTCCGCGGCACGCGCGGCAGCGGTGGCGACGGCATCCTCCGCCGTCTTGACCGACTCCGCCGATGTTTCGGTGAACGCGAGCGCGTCGCGCTGCTTGCGCAGGCGGTCGAGCACCATCTGCTTGCTGGTCTCCGCCATGGACGCGACGGCCTGGTTGGCGAACTTCTCGGCAAGCTGCGTCGCCGTTGTGCCGTAGGCGCACCACAGCGACAGCGTGGTGAGGACGGCGAAGACCAGCCAGCAGGCGACGGAGCGCGCGGGTTTGCGCTCGTGGAAGGCCATCGCGCCGAAGATGGGGAGTCCGGGCTTCAGGAGATCGAGCGCGACGCCGGCGAGCGCATAGGTCCAGCGGCGGACCTCGCTCGCCCCCCGCGACCATCCGAACTCGGCGGCCAAGGAGGCCGATGCCACGATGCAGCCCAGTACGGCCACTGCCATGAGGAATCGGAAGGCCCGCATCACACAATTCCCCCGCCGTCCGGACGGTTTCCGGAAGGTCTTGGACTCCCGGCCGGACCGCTGGAGCGCCCGAACGCCTTGGCAATCCAGTGGTTCAAGACCTGGAAGGGGGGAATTGGTTACGATGTGACAGATCTCACCTTGGCCACAAGCTCCGATCTCGCTGTTGCTCGCAGCCTGGACCATATGACCGGGACTAAGACGGACGGCGAGCAGGTGGACCTGTGGACACGCTCCACGGTCTGTTTCCGGAAGACCGACGGAGACTGGAAAGTCATGCATGTCCACAGCTCCGATGCCGTTCCACATGGATGGAAGCTTCAAGGCGGCGGTGGATCTCAAGCCATGAGCACGACCGGGATGCTTTCGCCCATTGCTGCGGTGAAGGCAGCTTTGCAAGCCTATGTAGACAAGGATCGACCAGCGATCGAGGCGGTCATCGGTGACCCCTACACGTTTACAAGTCCTCTCGACAACACTTTGAACCGTCAGACGTACTTCAGCCGCTGCTGGCCCAACAGTAAGAACATGACGACGATACAAGTCATCCATGCTTTCGAAGCGGACGATCGGGCTTACGTGGTTTATGAGGCCAGCACTGCTGCAAAGCGCTTCCGCAATGCGGAGCTTCACATGGTGCGTGATGGGCGCATTGTCGCGACCGAGGTGTATTTTGGTTGGGACTTGCCGCACATAGCAGCACCCGGAAATTTCATCCAGGACTGAACACGTTGCTTCAAGAGTCGGGGGACGGCTCGCGCGGCGGATTTGCTGTGGCGCGCCGGCTGCAATAGCGAGTGCGAGGTCAGGAACGGGTCAGGAATCCGCGTCAGACCCCGTCCGCGTCGACGGACCACCCTCACCCGAAAACGGCAAGTCGAGGAACAGAGGTGGAACCCGTCCGGTCTCCACCCGCTTTGCTCCGGTCATTGCTCCGTGAACGTCCGGCGATCCGGTGCCACAGGAGCTGCCGCTTGCAGCGCAGCAAGCTACGCGCACGGGTTGTTGATTGGACACAACCTCAGCTTGGTGCTGCTCGCTCGCCGCTCAAATCGGGAGGCGCTGCTTGAGGCTGCCGGGTGGATGGCTTCATCTCTGCCAGCGGCGATGCAATCGCAACTCTGACGCCGCTGCAAAGCGCGCTTGGCGCAGCTGGCTGGGGCCCGTCGGCGTGCGCCATCGCTCAATGCTCCGGTGGCCCTGGGTTCGGATTTCGGCCGACAAGGGCAAGGGCCGGGTTATCGAGCACGACACTCCTCGGCCCAGCGATTTGGGCAAGGCTTGCTGCCCACGCTGTTGGTAACAATGCCCTTGCCGGCGCCCCCGCCGGGCTTCGTATTGACGGGACCAGGCTTGCTGCCTGCACTGTTCGTGACAATCCCCCTGCCGACGGTGCGTCCGCCGGCACAGGCGGCATCCGCTGCAATCAGAACCAGGGCTCCGGAAGCCGAGGCTGCCAGAAACCTGAAGCTCCACATCCTGGGCCGGCTCGTCATCGTTCTCTCCTGTCGCTCCGCGGTTGCGCCGATCAGGCATCGGTCACCGGTGGTCACGTGCGTTCGTGGGCCAGGGACCTGTCGTTGGTAGGCGAATGTTCCCAGGCGGGCAGTGGTAAGTGTGGTAAGGGCAAGTTTCTGGTCTTTTCGGTTCGCCTCGATGGTCGCGCACGACGGGTCCGGTCTTGCTGCCCGCACTGTTGCTAAGCACGTCCTTGCCAGCGCCGCCACGCGCGTGCGCGGTATCGACCGTGATCAGAAGCAAGGCCGCGAAAACCGATGCTCCCAGCAGCCCGCAGATCCATGTCCCGCGCCGGGCCGTCATGGGGTTTTGTCCTTCTCGCTCTGGGCTGTGCGCCGGCGCCGGCCGGTCATGATCGAGCGGCGTACAGTTA
>DATBKR010000043.1:0-4324 GCA_036555805.1 Hyphomicrobiaceae bacterium
CTCGCGGGACGCGATGTGCTCCGCTGGCCGGCTGGAATACGCTCGGGCCGTTGTGGAGGGCGTGACCGACCCCGAGCTGCCGTTCCTCACCATCGCCGACATGGGGATCCTGCGCCACGTGCGCCTCGCGCCCGACGGCGAGACGGTGGAGGTGGCGATCACGCCCACCTATTCCGGCTGCCCGGCGATGGACGCGATCGCGCTGGACATCGTCGCTGCCCTGGCCCAGGCGGGCTTCCCCGACGTGCGCATGGAGCGCGTGCTGTCGCCGGCGTGGACCACGGACTGGCTGACTCCGGCCGCGCGCCGCAAGCTGCGGGCCAACGGCATCGCGCCGCCCCGGCGCGCGCACGGCAGGCGCGCGCTGTTCGCCGAGCCGGCCGTGGCCTGCCCCGCCTGCGGCTCGACCGCGACGGAGCGGGTGAGCGAGTTCGGCTCCACGCCGTGCAAGGCGCACTACCGCTGCCGCGCCTGCCGCGAGCCGTTCCAGTACTTCAAGTGCATCTGATGCGCGACGAGTTCCACCCGCTGCCCGTCGCCGCCGTGCGCCGCGAGACTGCGGACGCCGTCTCGTTCGGACTCGCCGTGCCCGAGCCGCTGCGCGAAACCTTCCGCTACCTCCCAGGGCAGCACCTCGTGGTGCGCGCTGCGTTGGACGGCAACGAGGTGCGCCGCACCTACTCGATCAGCTCCGGCCCGGAGGACCGGGAGCTGTGGATCACCGTCAAGCGCGTCGAGGGGGGGCTGTTCTCCGCGCATGCGCACGAGCGCCTGGCAGCGGGCGGCGCCATCGAGTCCATGCGCCCGGCCGGCCGCTTCACGGCGCCCGACGACGGCGTCGACGGCCGCACCTATCTCGCCATCGCCGCCGGCAGCGGCATCACGCCGGTGATGGCCCTGATCCGGCACGTGCTGGCGCGCGAGCCCGCGAGCAGCTTCACGCTGATCTACGGCAACCGTTCGGTGGACAGCATCATCTTCCGCGAGGCGCTCGACGACCTGAAGGACCGCCATCTCGGCCGGCTTGCCGTGCTGCACGTCCTGAGCCGCGACTCGGAGGCCGACGTGCCGTTGCTGTCGGGCCGCATCGATGCGGACAAAGTGCGGCGGCTGCTGGCGCTGGTCGCCCGGCCCGGCGATATCGCCGGCGTCTATCTCTGCGGTCCCGGCGATCTCATCAAGAATGCGCGCGGCGCGCTGCTGCAGGCCGGCGTCGCGCGCGAGCGCATCCACTTCGAGTACTTCCGCGTGGGCCCCGAATCCGTGCAGCGTCGCGTGCCGCCGCCCAGGCCGACCGAACAGGCTGCCGCCGAAGGCGCCGAGGCGGTCGCCATCATGGACGGCGCGCGCCACACCTTCCGCGTTCCGCCTGGCGGGCTGGTGGTGGATGCGGCGCTGGCCGCGCGCGTGCGCGTGCCCTACTCCTGCAAGGGCGGCATGTGCTGCACCTGCCGCGCCAAGCTCGTGGAAGGCGAGGTCACCATGGTCCGCAACTTCTCCCTGGAGGCGTGGGAGATCGCCGCGGGCTTCGTCCTCACCTGCCAGGCCCAGCCCACGACGCGCCGCGTGGTGCTCGACTACGACCAGATGTAAGTTCCTCGCGCCGGCGGGACCGGCTGTGGCGAGTCCGCTACGTTCCTGCCGGTGCGCATCTGCAGCAGCCGCGCCGGCGCATGCCGCCGTCCTCCGCATAGCCGTTGATTGCCGCTGCCGTCGCCTTGCCGATGGCGCCCGGTGCGTCCACCCTCATCCAACGAGTCGCCGTGCGCCACGCGCGGCCGATTGCGGCAGCTTCGAGGGCGGTGGGGCAGGGGCACGATGATTCGGCTCGCGGAGGGCGACTTGCGCGGCGCGTTCGAGCCGCAGACGATGGCGCGCGGCAGGCAGCTGTGGCGCGGCGGGCACGTGCGCCAGGTGGATACGGCGGACGACGGGCTGCACATCACGGGCAAGGTCAAGGGCTCGCAGGGCCGTCCGTATACCCAGACCATCTCGTTGATCCCGCAGGCCGGCGGCAAGGTCGTGCGCATCACCGGCTACTGCACCTGCCCCGCGGGCCTCAACTGCAAGCACGTGGTGGCGGTGCTCCTGGAGCACGGCTCCCGCCGCGACAAGGCGGAAAACGCACGCGATGCCGCGGCGAGCGCGCCCGGCGCGGGCGGCGGTGCGGGGGGGCTGTCGCAGGGGCCGGCCCAGCCGCAGGGCGCAGCTGCTGCTTCCCCGCAGCAGATGGCGCTGTCACCGGCCGTGGCGGGCTGGCTCGATCGTCTGGCGGCCGCCGCGTCCGGAAACCCGGCGGGCGCGGCGCAGGCCGCAAAGGCCAACCAGCGTCTGCTGCTCTACGTGCTCAACCAGCGCGAGGCTCCTGCCGATGCTGGCCAGGCCCCGGTGTGCGTGCGCGCCGTCAGCGTCAAGCTCAAGAAGGACGGCAGCATAGCCGAGGGGAAATATTACGACATCGAGAACGCGTTCCGGTCGGAGGCGCAACGAGCACGGTTCCTGACCGATGAGGACATCAATATCTTGGGCGACCTCATGTGGCTATCGCGTGGTGGGCAGCGTGCCGATCGCCTCGATGTGCCGCTCGCCGCGGACGCCGTGAGCCTGCGCGCCGCCGAGGCGATGCTCGCCAGCGGGCGCCTGCGCTATGGTACCGCCGACGGCCTGGCATTGCGTCCCGGCCCCGAGATCGCGGCGGAGCCCGTCTGGGTCAAGACCGAGCGAGGCGGCCAGCGGCTGGCCTTTGTCCCGGCCGCCGAGGCGCCCGCCGAGCCTGCCGCGCGCATCGACCTGATCCTGCCGTTCAAGCGCCTGCACTACCTCGACAGCGCGCATGGCCTCATGGGCCCGGTTGCCACCGCGCTGCCTGCGGCATTGGCTGCGGAGCTGGCGCGGGCGCCCGAGATCGGCGCGGCCGAGGCGATCCTGATCAAAGGGCTGCTGCCACAGCGTCTCCGGTGCGGCACGGACCGCGGACGCAAGGGCGACGCCGCGTCTGCTCCGGCCGCGACGGCCGCCGTGCCGTTGCCAGAGGCGCCCGGCAACGTCGAGGTGCGCGATGCGGTCGTGCCGGTGCCGCGGCTCGAGCTGTTCACGGCCGACGTTCGGCTCGCTCCCGCCTATCGCTGGTACTCGGAGGACGATCGTCACAGCGGCACCTTCCGCTTTCCGCTGGCCCGCCTCTCCTTCGACTACTGCGGCGAGACCGTCGCCCACGACGCGCCCGCGCAGGTCCTGCAGCGCACGGACGGCGACAGGCTCGTTCTGACGCCGCGCCACAAGCCTGCCGAAACCAAGGCGCTGCAGCGGCTCGCCCAGCTCGGGCTCAAGCGGGCCGTCGACCCCTTTGCCAGCAATGCCCTGATGGTCGATCGTCAGCACGCGGGCGCGTTTTTCATCGCTCCGCCGGGCCGGCTCAGCGCGTACGAATTCGCCCACGCCTTCGACGACCCCACCCGGTTCATCGCCTTCTCCGTGGAGGCGCTGCCGCAGCTCCTGCAGGAGGGCTGGCAGGTCGCGTTCTCCGACGACTACCCCTACCGCGTGGCCGAGGGCGACGCGGCGTGGTGGGCCGACGTCGGCGACGGCTCGGGCATCGACTGGTTCGCGTTCGAGCTGGGCGTGGAGTACGAGGGCCACCGCATCAACTTGGTGCCGCACCTGCTCGGCATTCTCGACCGCCTGCCGCGCGAGATCCTGGCCGCCGCCGGCAAGGACGAGGCCGCCGACGCCTTCGCCGGGCTCTGTGCCACCCTCAAGCTCTACCACCCGCTGCCTGACGGCCGGCTGCTGCCGCTTCCAGCCGCGCGCCTGGCGCCGATTCTCACGTCGCTCGTGCAGCTGGTCGGACCGCGTGCCGACCGGGTCGTGGAGGGAAAGGTCAAGCTGCACCGCGCCGAGGCCGCGGCGCTCGCCGCCTTCGCCGACGGCGCGGACAAGGGCGGGCTCGCCTGGGCGGCCAGCGCGGAGCGGCTCCTGGGCCTCGGCCGCCGGCTGCAGGGCGGCGTGAATATCGAGCGCCTCGCCCCGCCAGCGGGCTTCAAGGCCAATCTGCGGTCCTATCAGGCGGAGGGCCTGTCCTGGCTCGGGTTCCTGCGCGAGGCCGAATTCGGCGGCGTTCTCGCCGACGACATGGGGCTCGGCAAGACCGTGCAGGCGCTGGCATTCCTCGCGCACGAGAAGGCCGCGGGGCGGCTCGACAAGCCCGCGCTCATCGTCAGCCCCACCAGCGTGCTGCCCAACTGGCAGGCCGAGGCCGAGCGCTTCGCGCCGGAGCTGTCAGTGCTGGCGCTGAGGGGCCTCGACCGCAGGCAGCTGTTCGACC
>DATBKR010000044.1:0-6770 GCA_036555805.1 Hyphomicrobiaceae bacterium
GCGAAGCAGCGGGCCACCATCTCGTCCACCGGCTTCAGGTTGCGCTCGGCTTCGGGCTTGAGCGCCTCTATTGCCGCCTGCTTGATGGCGGCCACCGTCAGCGGCGCATTGTCGGCGACGGTGTTGGCGTAGCCCGTCACGAAGGCCTCCAGCTCGGCCTCGGGCAGCACCTTGCTGACGACGCCCATGGCCAGCGCCTCGGCGGCGCCGAACTGGCGCCCGGAGAAGAAGATGTCCTTGGCGTGGGCCGGCCCGACGGTGTCGACGAAGCGCTTGACGCCCTTGTAGCCGTAGCCGAGGCCGAGCCTGGCCGCCGGCAGGGCGAAGCGCGAGCCTTCGCTGCAGAAGCGCAGGTCGCAGGCGATGGCGAGGTTGAGGCCGCCGCCGATGCAGTAGCCGTGGATCTGCGCCAGCGTGGGCTTGGGGAAGTCGCACAGCGTGGTGTGGATGCGCGCGGAGATGGCGCCGTAGCGCGCCACCGCCTCCTCGGTGGCGCGCTCGCTCTCGAACTTGGAGATGTCGGCGCCCGACACGAATGCCCTGCCGCCGGCGCCGGCGACGACAACGACGCGCACGGCATCGTCCGCGGCGAAATCCTCCAGGATGCCGGTGGCGGACTCCCACATCTCCAGGGAGACGGCGTTGTGGCGCTCGGGGTTGTTGAAGATCATAGTGCCGACGCGGCCGTCTTTGCGGGCGAGCATCTTGTCGGTTGCGGTCATGCGGGGGCTCCTCGCAGCGGTGTCCAAGCCCGGCATTCATTCCACAGCCCGCGCTCAAACCCCACACCCGATTGCGGGTGACAGCCCGGCGAGGATGGGCCTACAAATTCTCCGAGCACTTCCGCTGCGGCCCCTGCCCTGGGCAACCTCAAGATGTCTACCCTCCTCGTCACCCACCCCTCGTTTGTCGAGCACGACACGGGTCCCGGCCACCCCGAGCGGCCCGACCGCATGCGCGCCATCGACAAAGCGCTATCCCACGAGATTTTCAACGGCCTCAGGCGCGAGGAGGCGCCGCTCAGGGACGACGTGGAGGAGGCAATCGCGCTGGCGCACCCGCGGCGGTATATCGATTGGATCAAGAGCCGCCGGCCGCACCCCGGCGAGGAGCCGGTGCGGCTCGACCCCGATACCCCGCTCTCGTCGACGTCCTGGGAGCCGGCGCTGAGGGCGGTGGGCGCCGGCCTGCACGCCGTCGACCGCGTGTTCGACCCCGGCTCGGGCGTGAAGAACGGATTCGCCCAGGTGCGCCCCTGCGGCCACCACGCCGAGCACGAACGTGCCATGGGGTTCTGCCTTTTCAACAACATCGCCATCGCCGCCCTCTATGCCCGCAACATGCACGGCGCCGAGCGCGTAGCGGTGGTGGACTTCGACGTGCATCACGGCAACGGCACACAGGATATCTTCTGGAGCGACAAGAACTTGCTGTTCGCCTCCACGCACCAGATGCCGCTCTATCCGGGCACCGGGGCGTTGAACGAGACCGGCGTCGGCAACATCTGGAACGCGCCGCTCAGGCCCTACGACGGCGGGGAGCCCTTCAAGGAGGCGTTCGAATCGCGCATCCTGCCGGCGCTGCGCAACTTCGCTCCCGATCTGGTGCTGATCTCGGCGGGTTTCGACGCCCACAAGGACGACCCGCTGGCGAACCTGCAGCTGACCGAGCCCGACTTCGCCTGGGCCACGGCCAAGATCGCCGAGGTGGCCGACGCGCATGCCGGGGGCCGCCTGGTGTCGATGCTGGAAGGGGGCTACAACCTCGCCGCGCTGGCGCGGTCCGCCGCCGTCCACGTGGGCGTTCTGATGCAGGCCGGAAGATAGAGGGGAGTAGGGAATGGGGAGTAGGGAGTGGGGCAAGACCCGCTGGCCTCCCACTCCCCACTCCCCGTGGCCCGCGCCTGATTGATCGAAAGGGTGAGGACCACGATGGCCATGGCCAAGCCGCCCGCCGAGATCAAGGACATGAGCTTCGAGCGCGCGCTCAAGGAGCTGGAGAGCATCGTCGAGCGGCTGGAGAAGGGCGCCGTCGAGCTCGAGGAGAGTATCGCCATCTACGAGCGCGGCGTGGCCCTGCGCGAGCACTGCGACGGGCTGCTGAGACAGGCCGAAGCCAAGGTGGAGAGGCTGACGCTGGGCCCCAACGGCGCCCCCACCGGCACCGAGCCGTTTCGCCCGCAGGAGTGAGCGGAACTCCTTCTCCCCG
The DNA here is from genome assembly GCA_036555805.1 of Hyphomicrobiaceae bacterium. Taxonomy (GTDB): domain Bacteria; phylum Pseudomonadota; class Alphaproteobacteria; order Rhizobiales; family Hyphomicrobiaceae; genus AWTP1-13. The sequence goes on from DATBKR010000044.1 coordinate 2,209, forward strand.
CACCTCGCCGACCTCGCCTCGCGCGCCGACAACGCGGAGAGAGGGCTGGGGTGAGGGGCAGCGGCACGCTCCAAGCTCGAAAATCTGCGACTGCGCCCCGCGGGGCGAGCGGCCCCCGGCGGATGGCCGGGGGCCCATGGCGAGAGGGAACTATTGCACTGCCGCGACGCTTAGTCTCCGCTTGCGGCGGCGGTCTGCGCTATACTGACCGGCCGCAGGCCCAGGCTTCGCGCAGCAGGTCCAGGTGCGGTAGAATGGTTGGGCGGAAGGCCCAGGATTGCCGATGAGCCACGTTTCCAGGACGCCGCTGCTCGACACGGTCAAGACGCCCGCGGACCTGAGACGCCTGCCCGACGCGGACCTGCGGCAGCTCGCCGACGAGTTGCGCCTGGAAACCATCGACGCCGTCTCGGTAACGGGCGGGCATCTGGGCGCCGGGCTCGGCGTCGTCGAGCTGACCGTGGCGCTGCATCACGTGTTCGACACGCCCCGCGACCGTCTGATCTGGGACGTGGGCCATCAGGCCTACCCGCACAAGATCCTCACCGGCCGCCGCGACCGCATCCGCACGCTGCGCCAGGGCGGCGGCCTCTCCGGGTTCACGAAGCGGGCCGAAAGCGAGTACGACCCGTTCGGCGCGGCCCACTCCTCCACCTCCATCTCGGCCGGCCTCGGCATGGCGGTGGCGCGCGACCTCGCCGGCAACACCAACAACGTGGTGTGCGTGATCGGCGACGGCGCCATGTCGGCCGGCATGGCCTACGAGGCCATGAACAACGCCGGCTCCCGCAGCGAGCGGCTGATCGTCATCCTCAACGATAACGACATGTCGATCGCCCGGCCGGTGGGCGCGCTCTCCAACTATCTTGCGCGCATCACCTCGAGCGGCACCTACCTGCACCTGCGCGACGTGGTCAAGCAGCTGGCCAAGCGGCTGCCCAAGTACTGGGAGCAGCGCGCGGCGCTGGCCGAGGAATACACGCGCACCTACTGGACCGGCGGCACCCTGTTCGAGGAGCTGGGCTTCTACTATGTGGGCCCCATCGACGGGCATAACCTCAACGTGCTGCTCTCGGTGCTGCGCAACGTGCGCGACGCCAAGAGCGGGCCGATCCTGGTCCACGTCGCCACCAGGAAGGGCAAGGGCTATGCGCCCGCCGAGGCCTCCGACGACAAGTACCACGGCGTCAATCGGTTCAACGTCGTCACCGGCGCGCAGGTTAGGCCCAAGTCGAATGCGCCCAGCTACACCAAGGTGTTCGGCCAAAGCCTGATCGAAGCGGCGCGCAAGGACGACCGCATCGTGGCCATCACGGCAGCCATGCCGTCGGGCACCGGGCTCGACCTGTTCGCCGGGGAGTTCCCGAACCGCACCTTCGATGTGGGCATCGCCGAGCAGCATGCGGTGACGTTTGCCGCGGGACTGGCGGCGGAGGGCTACAAGCCGTTCGCCGCGATCTACTCCACCTTCCTGCAGCGCGCCTACGACCAGGTGGTGCACGACGTGGCGGTCCAGCGCCTGCCCGTGCGCTTCGCCATCGACCGCGCCGGCCTCGTGGGGGCAGACGGGCCGACGCACGCGGGCGCGTTCGACGTGGCCTACCTCGGCTGCGTGCCGGGGCTCGTGCTGATGGCGGCCGCCGACGAGGCGGAACTCAAGCACATGGTAGCCACCGCCGCGGCCATCGACGACCGCCCCTCGGCGCTGCGCTACCCGCGCGGCGACGGCGTGGGCGTGGAACTGCCGGCCGAGGGCGTGCCCCTGGAGATCGGCAGGGGCCGCGTGCTGCGCGAGGGCAGCACCGTGGCGCTCCTGTCGTACGGCGCGCGCCTCGCCGAGTGCCTCACGGCGGCGGACCTGCTCGCGGGCTATGGCCTCTCCACCACCGTCGCCGACGCCCGCTTCGCCAAGCCGCTCGACGCCGATCTGGTGACGCGGCTGGCCCGCAACCACGAGGTGCTCATCACCATCGAGGAGGGCGCCTTCGGGGGCATCGGCAGCCAGGTGCTGCGGCTGCTGGCCACCGAGGGGCTGCTCGATCGGGGTCTCAAGGTGCGGCCGATGGCGCTGCCGGACCGCTTCATCGACCAGGACAAGCCCGAGAGAATGTACGAGGACGCCGGCCTCAACGCGCCGCAGATCGTGGCCACCGTGCTCGCCGCGCTCGGGCGCGAACTGGGCGCCGGCGCCTGGGCAGAGCGGGCCTGAGCATGGCCTTCGCGTAGGTTGGGTCTCGCTGCGCTCGACCCAACCTACAGCTACAGCCAGCCCTTATTTCAGTGGCACGTTGAGCTGGAGCCGCCCGCTCCACGCATCGGGCGTCTCGCGGTCGCCGGCTTCGAGGGCGCCCGAGGCTTGCAGCTTGGCGCCGTCGCGTACGCCGATGGTCACGCCGGCCTCCGCCTTGAGCCGCATCTCCGGATGGACGGCGCCGCTCGGCGCCACCTTGGACAGGCTGTCGAAGTCCCAGAAGCCGCCCACGACGGCGCGCGGCTCGAAGAAGGCTGCGGCCGGCAGGTCCATGTGGTAGGCCAGCTCCGGCCCCACATCGATGCGTCCTGCAGCGGTGGCGTGCGCGGCAGCGGCCTCCGCGCCAGGCACGAAGCCCTGAGGCACCTGCTGCAGGTAGTTGAAGTTGACGCTGGGCGTGAGGCGCCAGGCCCCGAACGCCTGCTCGCTGGCAAGCCGCGCGCTCAACTGCCGCCGCTGCGCGGCGGCGGCCGGCGCCTCCTCGGGCCCGCTTTCGCCTTCGCCCCAGGCGGCACGGGCATCGAGGAGCAGCTTCGGGGCGAGCTCGACCTTGCTGGTCGGGCCGACCATCCAGCCCTGGTCGGCAATGCTGTGCTCGAGGCCGAACGGCACATCGGTTGCAGGATTGACCTGCGCCAGCGCACCGATCGTTACGGCAGACCGGAGCTTGTAGTTGACGCCAATCTCGACGCCGCTCGCCGCCGGGTCGATCCCCGGATTTCCCCGACCGCTCGGCTGATAGCGCTCGTCGAGCCAACCCAGCTTGATGTGCGAACCGGAGGTCTGGGGTGTCGCGATGGACACGCCGGGCGGCGCGGCGATCGGCGGCGGCACCTTCTGCGCGGTTTCGCCCGCCGCGCCGGCAAGGGCCCCGGCAAGGGCCTGGCGCAGCTGCAGGTCCTCGCCAGAGAACCCGGCCTCGCCGAGTTCGCCCGTCGACAGCGCGGTGAAGCCCAATGCCTGCCGGCCGGCGGACGCCTCGGCGCGGTACGTCGCGCGCGCCGCTGTGCACGACACAGTGAAGCGGGCGGCATCCTCGCTGGTCTTCTCGAACTCGAAGGTGAATGCGCCGCCCTGGCGCGGGGCGAAGGACACGCCCGTTCCCGCGGGACCGACCAGGAGGACGCGCGGCGCGCCGGCGCCTTCGACGAGCGTCAGGGTGCCGAAGGCGCCGCGCCTGGTTTGGAAGGAGAGCCGCAGCGTTTCTCCCGCCTGCAACCGGATCTGGCGCTTTTCGCTGCCCAGCGCGGTCAGGTCCACCTGGAAAAGCTCGTAGCGAATCGACGCGCAGTCGACCTCGCCGCCTGCGTCAGCCGCCAAGCAATCGGAGCCCGCAATCGCCACGCACAGGACGAAAGCCCCGACAGCGGGCCCAGGCCACCGGAGCAGCCGTTTCAGACGCAGTACACCATGCAGCATGAATCCTCGCCAGTCGGGTGGCCGTAGGTTGCCGCCGCGCTGCAGCATCCTATGGTTGCATCGCAAAATCGACGAAAATATGAGCGTTTGCCGGTACTTGGTAACCTCAAGGTACCAACCGATCAAAGACCCGGGGCCGGAGGGGCGCAGGTAATGGACAGGCCGCCACGTCTCTGCTAGAAGCCCGTGTACGCATGGAGCGCGGTTCCGGGCGCGATGGGGCGTTCCCTGCGCCAGCCCCAGCGTGAGACCAGCCGTGAGACAGGCCCCTGAACGGGCTTGTCGCCATCACCACAGTTGCAACAACCCAAAGGAAGGCACACCCGCTTGCTGGTACAGGTTCGCGACAACAACGTCGATCAGGCCTTGAAGGCGCTGAAGAAGAAGATGCAGCGCGAAGGCATTTTCCGCGAGATGAAGCTGCGGAACTACTACGAGAAGCCGTCCGAGAAGCGCGTGCGCGAGCAGGCCGAGGCGGTGCGCCGGGCACGCAAGCTGGCGCGCAAGAAGGCGCAGCGCGAGGGGCTTCTGCCGGGCAAGGCTCCGGCGGCCCGCACCGGCGGTCCTGGCAGGCCCGGCGGCCGGCCCGGCGGTCCCGGTGCACGCAGCGGCGCCGGCGGCCCACCGCGCAGCGGTGGCTTCGGCGGCCCGCGCTAAGCAGACTCTAACAACTTGACCAACGAATCGCAGCTGTGATTCCGTTTTCGCATTGATTCGCGGGGGGGGAGCATGGCTGGAAAATCTCCGGTTGCGGCGAGCGAGGAGCAGAAGGCGCAGCTGGAGGCGTTGGCGGTGTCGCGGGATCGAGGCGAGGCGGATCGGGCACGGGCGATCCTGTTGACGCTGGCCGGGTGGACGAGCGTGCGGATCGCGGAGGTCTTTCGGATCCGCG
>DATBKR010000045.1:0-4138 GCA_036555805.1 Hyphomicrobiaceae bacterium
GCGCAAGCCCGACGCCTCGGTGACGGAGATCGCGCGCCAGCTCGCCGAGCAGCTCGACACGCGCGCCAAGGCCCGCCTCGCCAGGGGCAACCTGGAGGCCGACCGCGCCGCGGAGGCCCGCGTCAAGGGCTACGAGGGCGAGAGCTGCCGCGAGTGCGGCAACTTCACCCTGGTCCGCAACGGCACCTGCCTCAAGTGCGACACCTGCGGCGGCACCAGCGGTTGCAGCTAGCTTCAGGGCATAAGCAATCCGAAAAGAAGTGGGACGCACTATTGGGGTGCGTCCCATTCGTTTTTCATCTTCCGCAGTGCACCATCTGTCAGTATCGTACCGGCTCCCACCGACAATGGTGATCATGGAGGCCGCGGTATGAGAAGGCTGCTGCTTGCGATTGCATTGGTAGCGTGTGCGCTCGGCGTTGGCGACGCGCACGCACAGAGCTACCCGTCGCGCACCATCACTATCATCGTTCCGTTCCCGCCGGGTGGATCGACCGACACGGTGGCGCGCATCATGGCCGGGGGCATGCAGCCGATCTTGGGGCAGCCGGTCGTGATCGACAACGTCATTGGCGGCAGCGGAAGCGACGGCGTGGCGAAGCTCGCGCGCGCCGTGCCCGACGGCTACACCATCGACATCGGCCAGTGGGACACCCACATCGGCGGCATCGTCTACAAGATCGCGTATGACCTGGAGAAGGACTTCGCGCCGATCGGCCTGATCTCGGTCAATCCGCAGCTCCTGGTCGCTCCCAAGACGTTCGAGCCGGCCAATCTCAAGGGCGTCGTCGCCTGGATGAAGGCGAACCCCGGCAAGACCACGTTCGCCAATCAGAACGCGGCCGCACAGGTGGCTGGGCTCCTGCTTCGGAAGGAGACGGGCGCCGATTTCCAGTTCGTGTCCTACCAGGGTGCAGCCCCTGCTATGGAGGATCTCCTTGCCGGACACCTCGACCTCCTGGTGGTCCAGGCCGCCGCCGCACTGCCCCAGATGCGGGCGGGGACCGTCAAAGCGATCACCAACCTGTCGCCGCAGCGCTCGGCCGCCATCCCCGACATCCCGACCTCGGGCGAAGGGGGCGTGCCCGGCTTCTACATGACCGGCTGGTTCGGGTTTTTCGCCCCCAAGGGAACGCCGCGCACGGCGATCAGGAAATTGAACGCTGCTATGGTACAGGTCCTGGCCGATCCGCGCACGCGCACGCGCTTCGCCAAGCTGGGCATCGATGTGGCCCCCCGCCCCATGCAGAGCCCTGAAGGATTGACCGCTTTTCGCAAGGTGGAAATCGAGGCGTGGTGGCCGATCATCAGGGCGGCCGGAATCGCAGCGGAATGAACCGCGCCGCACCGTTGACGCATTGACGTTAACGTCTGTGACAACTATGTGATGCGCCCGTCGGCACCTGCCGGCCGGCGGCGCCGCGTATCGGTTCGCGCTGAATTCGCAGGTTCGGATCTCGCAGGGGGTGGTCCATGGAGCCGTCGAATTACGAGCTTATCCGCTACCCGTCAGGCCAGTTCGTCATCACCCGCGTTGCCATGACCGCCAACGGCGTCCCGTCGTCGGGCCCGCGCGACGTGGTCGGGGCCTACACCAGCGAGCAGGAGGCGCAGAGCGCGCTGCACCGCCTCGCCGGCGTGAGCCCGCAGCGCACCCCCGATACGTCGTCCAGCGCGCAGCGGGGCTGATCTGGCTGCCCGCGCTTCGCGGGGGGACGCACCACGAGTTTGCCCAACGAATCAGTCTTGGGTGCCTCTCGTCAACCACGCGAGCGGCACCCATGGCCTCGATAGCGCCGGAACGGAATCCAAGCCTCTACCTGCTCAAGGATCACCTCGACGCCACCCTGGCGCTGGGTGAGGATTTGCTGGCTGCGGAGCTCGCCGTGGCGCCGGCAGACCGGCCGGGCCTGCGCGACTGGATTCGGCAGACCCGCGGCCTCCATGACTTCATCGCTTCGTTGCGAACGCTGGAATATTCCCTGACGGCGCGCCTGCTGCAGGCGCGCAAGCGCGCCGAGGACATGCGGCGCAGTGACAGCCGCCTGAAGCAGCTGATTGCGCTGTTCGTGGCCGGGACCGCGCCGCTCCTCGACGCCGCCGCCGAACTGGGCGACACCGACGCCCGCAACTTCGACGGCGCCGATTCGGCGCTCGCCTTCCTGCGCAGCCGGGGCATGCTCGCGCCCGACGCCGCCGGTCTGGAGTTGGTGTCGCACCTGGCCGTGGGCGAGGACTATCTGGTCGCGGGCCGCATCGAGCTCGGCGCTCTCCTGGACCTCGCCGCCACCTTCCTCGACACGCTCGACCTGTTCTACGAGCTCCCCGCTGCTCCCGGGGAAGGCGTCGACATGCCCGCGCCGCGTCCCTTTGAGACACGCGCCCGCCATCCCTGGGACCCCACCCCCGCCAACTAGGGACGCGTCGGACCCTTGGACGCGATGCAGCCCGCCGCAGGGCAGGGCGGGCGCGCTTTTGTAGGTGCGGACTTGCTGGCACCCCTGGCCCGCTCACGGGCCCTTTTATTGTGCGTGGGCGAAATTCCACTAGACCGCCCGCGCGGGACGCCCCAATATCCTGTCAAGTTCGTCGGGTGCAAAAAAACCCGGCACGCGGTCCGTCACCGCCACGCGAAAAGATAATGTTGGGAGGAGCGTTGGTTCTCGATGGTCGCTGCCGTTGCCGAGCGCGCCGCCGCGGAGGCGAGCGTGAGTGCGCTGTTGAGCGTGCAGAACGTGTCGGTGCGCTTCGGCGGCATCGTGGCCCTCAATGGCGTCTCCTTCGATGTGCCGCGCGGCGCCATCCTGGGCCTGATCGGGCCTAATGGCGCCGGCAAGACCACGCTCTTCAACTGCTTCTCGCGGCTCTATATTCCCGACTCGGGCGACATCCTGTTCGAGGGCCGGTCGATCCTCCGCAAGCCGCGCCACGCCATCCCCAGGCTCGGCATCGGCCGCACCTTCCAGAACGCTGCCCTGTTCGGCGGCATGAGCGTGCGCGACAACATCAAGGTCGGCTGCCATTCCCGCACGGGCACGGGCTTCCTGACCAACGCGCTGCGGCTCCCGGCCAGGCACGCCGAGGAGGGGCGCATCGGCAAGCGGGCCGACGAGATGGTCGCGTTCCTGGAGCTTGCGCCCTACGCCGACCGGCAGGCCGGCGGGCTGCCCTTCCCCGTGAAGAAACGCGTGGAGCTGGCGCGAGCGCTCGCGGGCGCACCCAAGCTCCTGCTGCTCGACGAGCCCGCCGCCGGGCTCAACCACGACGAGGTCGATGTGCTGCGCGCGCAGATCCGCCGCATCCGCGATGTGCAGAATGTGACCGTGCTGCTGGTGGAGCACCACATGAGCCTCGTGATGTCGGTGTGCGACAGGGTGGTGGCCATCGACTTCGGCAAGAAGATCGCCGAGGGGACGCCGGCCGAGGTGCAGAAGAACCCGGAGGTGATCCGGGCCTATCTGGGCACGGGAGCCTGAGCGGTGCCATTGCTCGAAGTTACAGGTCTCAAGGCGTACTACGGACAGACCCAGGTGCTGCACGGCGTGAGCTTCGCGCTGCAGGCCGGGGGCATCACCACGCTGCTCGGGGCCAACGGCGCCGGCAAGACCACCACCCTGCGCGCGATCTGCGGCATGGTCGCCACCGAGGGCGCCATCCACCTCGACGGCGCGCCGATCGCGGGCCGGGCGACCGAGGAGGTCGTGCGCCTCGGCGTCGGTCACGTACCGGAAGGGCGCGGCACTTTCACGCATCTGACGGTAGACGAGAACCTGCGCGTCGCCGCCCACACGCGCCGCGACAAGGCCGAGGCCCGGCGCGACCGCGACATGGTGTTCGAGTATTTCCCGATCCTGAAGGAGCGCGTCGGCCAGCAGGCCGGCACGCTGTCGGGCGGCGAGCAGCAGATGCTGGCGATCAGCCGCGCCCTGATGCTGCGCCCGCGCCTCCTGCTGCTCGACGAGCCCTCGTTCGGCCTGGCGCCGCTCGTCGTGCAGGAGATCTTCCGCATCATGCGCCGCATCAACAGCGAGGCCAAGATGAGCCTGCTGCTGGTGGAACAGAACGCTGCGCTGGCGCTCGACCTCGCCGACCACGCCTACGTGCTGGAGACAGGCCGGGTGGTGATGTCGGGCAGCGC
>DATBKR010000046.1:0-5530 GCA_036555805.1 Hyphomicrobiaceae bacterium
GTGGAATGGCGCATCCTCGCCATTGTCGGCGACGAGGCGCCGCTCACGCTGGGTGCGCTGGCCGAGATCCTCGGCCTGGACAAGGGCCAGCTGAGCCGCGGCGTCACCGTGCTCGTGAAACGCGACATCCTCTCGCGCACCCCGGACCCGCGGAACAGCCGCGAGATGCACATCGCCCTCACGCCGCATGGGCAGCAGACCTTCGAGGCCATGATCGCCCTGGCGCTGGAACGCAACCGCGAGCTCGGCGCCGGTTTGAGCCGGGCCGAGGTCGCCCTGCTGCTCGCAACGCTCGACCGGCTGCTGGCCAACGCCAGACACATGCTGGCCCAGAGCAAAGCGGCCCGGCCGCGTCGCTAGTGTTGTGACTCCGACGGAGCGTACCCTGTTGTCATGCCGGGACTTGTTCCCGGCATCCAGCCAACCCCCTGCCTCACCTTTTGCTTTTGGCTGGACCCCGGCAACAAGTGCCGGGGTGACACCCAACCATATGTCAGTGCAGGAACACTGGCCCGGCGCGCAGAGACCCCGGAGAGCGAGCCCCTCGACGGTCGGCGCAGTGCCGAGGCGTGCCGGCCGCGATCAGGGTGTGACACGCCGGCATCTGCGCAAGCGACTTCGATCTGAGCGTGCGCCACCACGCCTTTCTCGGCGAAATCGTTCGATGCTACGAAGCGAGGGGTCATGGTCTGCAGCCACGGGGCTGGCCGCATGCTTTATCGGTTGAAGCGATTGTATCTGGGGGCGCACGCATTCGCGTTGATGCTCGGGCTCACGGCCGTAGGCCTGGCCGCGCCGGCGGCGTCCCAGGCGCTGTCCCGCACCGCGAGCGTGCCCGTGATGGCCGTCGTCTCGCTGAGCCGGCAACAGGTGGCCGTCTACGACGCGCGCGGCAAGATGCTGGAGGCGCGGGTGTCAACCGGTCAGGCCGGTTACGAAACGCCGGCCGGCATCTACAGCGTCATCCAGAAGGACAGGTACCACGCCTCCAATCTCTACGAGAATGCGCCCATGCCTTTCATGCAGCGCATCACCTGGTCGGGCATCGCGTTGCATGCGGGCGACCTTCCCGGCTACCCGGCCTCGCACGGCTGTATTCGCCTGCCGTACGACGTCGCGCGCCAGCTTTTTGAGCTGACCAACAAGGGTATGCGGGTGGTGGTGGTGCGGGACAACATGGTTCCTGTCGACTTCACCCATCCGGCCCTTTTCAGGTCAGGGGCCTCGAACCCGGCGCCATCCGGCACGCAAGTCGAAAATGTGGCTCTGGTGCCGCGCCCGGCACGCTCCTCGATCGCCGCCGCCAAGGCCGCTGCCGCGGAAGCCGCGGCGCAGAAAGCCGAACATGCCAGGAGGGCCGCGAGCCAGGCACGGGAAGAAGCCGCGGAATACCTGGAGAAGCTGGAAGTCGCCGAAGAGGCCAAGCAGACGGCCGAGGGGGAGATCAAGGAGGCCGATGAGCTTCTTCTCCAGACGGAAGGCTCATCGAAGTATGGCGAGAGGTTGAAGGCGAGCAAGGCCAAGGCACAGGATCGACTCTCCGCGGCCCGGTCGAAAATCGACGCCATCTATGCAGAAGGCAAAGCCAAGATCGACGCCGCTACCGTTGCGCGCACGGAGGCGAAGGCGGCGCGGGCGGCCAGCGCCGCTGCACAGGAGGAAGCGAAGCTGGCGGCCGGGGTGCCGGTGTCGGTCTTCATCAGCCGCAAGACGCAACGGCTCTACGTTCGGCAGTCCTTCGAGCCGCTGTTCGAGAGCGACGTGAGGATTCGCGACCCGAATGCGCCGATCGGCACCACGCTGTTCACGGCGCTCGGGTACGTCGGCAAGGACACGGACGAGTTGCGCTGGAGTGCGCTGGCCATGTATCCCGAGCGGGCAAGTCAGCGGCCGGCCTCCGGCCTCGCGCGCCAGCGCGGCGGGGAGCCCCTGAGAACCGACGCCGCCGCGGCCAAGGCTGCGCTGGAGCGCGTCGCCATCCCCCAGGACACGCTCAACCGCATCGGTGAGCTGGTGACGCCGGGTTCTTCGCTGATCGTCTCGGACGAGGAGATGAGCCGGGAGACGGGCAAGGGCACCGATTTCGTGGTGTTGATGAGCGGTGAGCCTCAGGGTGGCATCAGGCGCCGCAGCCCGAACCGCTATCTCTTCAGCCCCTATGACGCCCCCCTCCCGCCGGGCGTCGGCCCCGGACCGTTTTCCTGGTGGTGAGCGGTCGCGGAGGCAGACCCGATCCACCGATCAGCCTCCCGCACCGCAGGCCGCCGCCGCGCACGAGCGGGCGCAGCGGGCCCTGGTCGGCGTGGGATAGGTTTCTTCGGGGACCGCGCCGGGCGGGCTTGCAAGTCGTCACCGGTCGTGGCTAGCTCTGGACCGGGCCGGACACGCCTCTATCGGCGGCATATTTGGCAAGCGGTTTGGTGCCAGGGGGTCAAGCAGGTCCGACCCGGAGCACCCCGGAGGGAGCAGGAACATGATTGCACGCAAGGGATTGCACGGCGCTGCCGGCGCGATTGCGCTCGTCTCCGCAGCGCTGGCCACGGCCTCCGCCGCCGACGCCAGGTGCGCGTCGCGCTTCTATGTCGGCGAGGCGGAGGGGATTTTCTCCACCACCACGGGCATTGCCGCACGCTCCGACTGGCGCGCCCAGGTGCGGGAGAACGTCGGCAGCAACTTCGCGTTCTGGTCGCGGGCGGTCAACAAGTCCACGCGCTGCAGGCGGCCGGAGGGCGGGGGGCGCTGGTTCTGCCGCGCCCGCGCCATTCCCTGCAACGACTGACGGCTCAGCCCAGCGTCTGCCCGCCGTCGACGATCAGCGTCTGCCCGGTCACCCAGGCCGCGGCGTCGCTCACCAGGAACACGGCGACGCTCGCGACTTCCTCGGGGCGGCCGAGGCGGCCCCAGGGAATCGACCGCAAGATCGCGTTGTAGAGATTCGGGTCAGCCGTCTTGCGCCGGTCCCAGACGCCGCCGGGGAACTCGATCGAGCCCGGCGCGATAGCGTTCACGCGGATCTTCTTGGGCGCCAGCGTCAGGGCCTGCGACAGGGTATAGTTGATCACCGCCGCCTTCCCGGCTGCGTAGGGGGCCTGGCGGCCGCTCGCGTGATATCCCGAGATCGACGAGATGTTGAGGATGGCCCCGCCGCCCGCCTGTTCGATGAACGGGATCGCGGCGTGCGAGGAACGCACCGTCGCCATCACGTCGATGTCGAGGCTCTTCGCCCAGCCCTCCTCGTCGTCGGTGGCGCCGAAGCCCGACGCGTTGTTGACCAGGATGTCGATGCCGCCCAGCGCCTCGGCCGCCGCCGCGATGTAGCGCGGGATGGCGGCCTTGTCGGCGAGGTCGCACTCGGCCGCGTGGGCCGCCACGCCGCGCGCCCCGATCTCGGCGGCGGTAGCATCGAGCGCCCCACGCCCGCGGGCGCAGATGGAGACTGCGGCGCCGGCCTCGGCCAGGCCAAGCGCGATCGAGCGCCCGATCCCCTTGCTCCCGCCCGTCACCACCGCGCGCTTGCCCTTCAAGTCGATATGCATGACCTCACCGCTTCTTGCCAGCGCTCGTCTTGGATCGTCCGCCCGGCCCCAGCCTGCGGGCGACCTCACCCTACAGGAACTCCGCGAAGAACGGGCGGCCCTACTCGCCCGCAAAGGTCGCCATGATGGTCTCCGCGGCGGACAGCTCGTGCCTGGCATGGCCGGACAGGATGCGGCGCCGGCCGAGCACCGTATGGCCGCCGCCGTTGATGCGGTAGAGCGTCACCGTGGCGTTGCGCCGGCAGCCGCTCCAGGCGATCCGGATCACGCTGGTCCTGCCGAGCAGGGTGTCCGTGGCCACCGGCTCATGGCTGCAACGGTTCACGTCGGCCAGGAATTCCGCGGTCCGCTCCGCGCCCCACACGATGCCGCCGTGGTTGAACGGCGACACGCCGCCACCATCGTAGGGGACCGTACGGTCGGCGGTGCCGTTGAACATGACCACCGGCAGCGGCCGGGCCGGGTGGCAATCGGCGCCGGTCTCGGCCGGTATGTTGGCGAGCACGGTGCCGGCGCCGGCCAGCACATCCGCCGCCTCGCACACCATGCGCAGCGCCATCATGCCGCCGTTGGAGATGCCTGCCACATAAATGCGGTCGGGCCGCGCCACGCCCTGCTCGACCAGCTCCACCACCAGCCGGCGCAGGAACCCCACATCGTCGGCCCGCGCGGCGGCGCGGCTGCGGCCGTCGTTCCACGTCAGCCCGATCCCCTGAGGAAAGACCGCGGCGAAGCTGCGCGCCGCGGCGGCCTCCGCGAACCCGAAGCGCCACGACGCCCACCCGGCCGAGTTGAGTGCCCCGTGCAGGACGATGACGGTGGGGGCGGGCTGCGAGCGGGCCGGGAGAACGATGGACCGGCGCGGCCCTTCCGGCGTGTCGATGCGCAGCGTATCGGCGCACGCCGGCGCGCTCGTCAGATGAGCCGCCGGGACCAGAGCCACTGCCAGACCTGCAATGCCAGCCCAGCCGGCCCGCACCGAATATCCCATCCGTCGCTCCCTCGCGCAAACCGTCCGGATGGAAACGACCGGGAATGTGGCATCCGTTGGGACCGCGGGACGGGTCCCCTTCACTTCGCGGTGAGGACAGGCGCGTCTCGGACGGCGGCCATCGCACCGCAGGCCCCGCGCACCCGCATGCCTCTCGCGGTGATCGTTGGCCTGAGGTCGGCGGCCACGGGGGGGAGGCGCGCGCTCTTCACGTCCCGGCACGGTTCGCGGTCGACGTCAGAAGGGGTCCTTGGGGTCCCACTGCGGCCGGCGCTTCTCGTTCAGCGCCGCCAGGCCCTCCCGCACCTCCGGGCCGGAGAAGCCCATGAACTCCATGGCGAGCGAGGCGTCGAAGGCGGGCCCCGCCATCCGCAGCCAGTTGTTGAGCGCGTGCTTGGTCCAGCGCACGGCGGCGGGCGGCAGGTCACGGAGCTTCTCGGCCGCGGCAAGCGCCGCCTCCACCACCTTGCCGTCGTCGGCGACCATGGAGACAAGGCCGATGCGCTCGGCCTCCTCGCCTGTGACCGTCTCGCACAGCAGCAGGTAATATTTGGCCTTGGCCATGCCGCAGAGCAGCGGCCACACGATGGCCGAGTGATCGCCGGCGGCGACGCCCAGGCGGGTATGGCCGTCGATGATGCGCGCCTTTCGGCCGGCTACCGTGATGTCGGCCACTATGGCCGCCGCCAGGCCGGCACCGACGCAGGGGCCTTCGATGGCGGCTACCACGGGCTTGGAGCAGTTGAGGACGTTGTAGACGAGGTCGCTCGCCTCCTTCCAGACGCGGGTGCGGGCGGCCCAGTCGCGCGTCATCGCCGCCACCATGCCCAAGTCGCCACCTGCCGAGAACGCGCCGCCGTCGCCGCGCAGGAGGACCACCGAGGTGTCGGGGTCGCGGTCGATGTCGCGCCACACCTCGGCCAGCTCGCGGTGCCCGTCGGCGTCCAGCGCGTTGAGCTTGCCGGGGTTGGACAGGATCACCTCCAGGATGCGCGGGCGCGGA
>DATBKR010000047.1:0-1666 GCA_036555805.1 Hyphomicrobiaceae bacterium
GACTGCCCGAGGTGCCGCATCCAGTGGCCGCCGCCGATCTTCTCGGCGATCAGCGCGTCCACCGTGCCCTTGTCGGGAATGCGCAGGAGCGCCTCGGCGAGGCACAGCAGGATCACGCCCTCGTCCGAGGAGAGCCCGTACTCGCTCATGAAGGCGTCGATGCCGCCGTGCTTGTGGCGGTTGGCGCGTGCTGCACGAACCAGGTGCGCCGCCATGTTTGCGATCCGCGCGCGCTCGTCGGCGGTGAAGATGGCGCGCTCCAGCAGGCGGTCCACGAGCCCCGCCTCGTCCATCAGGTGCCACGCGGCGATCTCGGCGCGTGGCGGTCCAGGCACGCTCTCGATGAGCGGGGCCGTCTCGGTCAGGGGCATATGGCGGCTCTCCGCGGCAGGCCTGCAGTTAACTGGGAGACTCACAAAAATATGGTAACAGGACGCCGGCCCTGCACCCATCTCAGGTTTGGCGGATGTCAGACCGGGAGGGGCCTGACCTATCTTGCGGCGGAGGCGGGGCGCGCCGTATTTTGCGGCACCGTGATACGAACAGAGCCATCGGGCGTGAGCATGAGCGGCGCGGTACCCGTAGCGCGCAGCCTGGCCCCGCTGCGTTCGCGAGTGCACGCCTGGCGTGCCGCGGGCGAAAGCATCGCCCTGGTCCCCACCATGGGCGCGCTGCACCGGGGCCACCTGGAACTGGTGCGGCTCGCTAAGGCGCGCTGCCGGCGCGCCCTGGTGTCGATCTTCGTCAACCCGACGCAATTCGCCCCGCACGAGGACTTCGAGCACTATCCGCGCGACGAGGCGGGCGACCTCGACAGGCTGGCCGAGGTCGGCTGCGACCTCGTTTGGGCGCCTGACCGCTCCGAGATGTACCCCGAAGGCTTCGCCACGCGCGTCGTGCCCGACGGAGCGGCCGAAGGCCTGGAGGGCGAATGCCGCCCCCACTTCTTCACCGGGGTAGCCACGGTGTGCTGCAAGCTCTTCACCCAGGTGGCGCCCGACATCGCCGTGTTCGGCGAGAAGGACTACCAGCAGCTGTGCGTGGTGCGGCAGCTGGTGCGCGATCTCGACCTGCCGCTCGACATCGTGGGGCTGCCGACGGTGCGCGAGCCCGAGGGGCTCGCCCTCAGCTCGCGCAACGCCTACCTCTCGGCCGAGGAGCGCCGCACGGCACCCCTGCTCCATCGCGTCATCGCCGACGTGGCTCGCGCTGTCTCCCAGCGGCGCGACACCGCCACCGCTGTGGCCGAGGGGAGAGCCGCGCTGGAAGCCGCCGGCTTCGAGGTGGACTACCTGGAGGTACGCGACGCCGAGACGCTGCGGCCCGCCGCGTCCGGCCGCGTCCGGCCGCTGCGCGTCCTGGCAGCGGCATGGCTCGGCAAGACGCGTCTGATCGACAACGTCCCGGTGTGACGGGTTCGCCTCGGGCCCGAGGAGGCGGGTGTCGGGCGTCGGGGATCGGGGGTCGCAGGGGAGCAAGTGTTGGAAGCCGAGGCGACTCACAGACTCGAAGCTTCCCGACTGCCGAAGCTCATGCTGTTTCTCCTCAAGATCGCCGTGACGCCGCTTCTCGTGGCGGGCGTGTCGCTGGCGGTGCGATGGTGGGGGCCGACGGTCGGCGGCATCCTCATGGGGCTGCCGTGGTTCACCGGCCCGGTGCTGTTCAT
>DATBKR010000048.1:0-10345 GCA_036555805.1 Hyphomicrobiaceae bacterium
TTCAACAACGTCGACCACGCCGCGGCGCTGTTCAATCTGGAGGTGTTCGGCAACATCTACACCCGCATCGGCAACCCGACGCAGGCGGTGCTGGAGCAGCGCGTGGCGGCGCTGGAGGACGGCACGGCGGCGCTGGCGGTCGCCTCCGGCCACGCTGCGCAGGCGGTGGTGTTCCACGCGCTGATGCAGCCGGGCGAGGAGTTCGTCGCCGGCCGCCAGCTCTATGGCGGTTCGGTCAACCAGTTCAACCACACCTTCAAGAACTTCGACTGGAAGGTGGTGTGGGCGGATTCCACGAGGCCCGAAACCTTCGCCGCGGCGATCACGCCCAGGACCAAGGCCGTCTTCTGCGAGTCGATCGCCAACCCCGGCGGTATCGTGGTGGACCTGCCGGCCATCTCCGCCATCGCCAGGCAAGCGGGCGTGCCGCTGATCGTCGACAATACGCTGGCCACGCCCTACCTGTGCCGGCCCAAGGACTTCGGCGCCGACATTGTCGTGCACTCGCTGACCAAGTTCATGGGCGGGCATGGCAACTCCATCGGCGGCACGATCGTGGACTGCGGCAGCTACGACTGGCTCTCGTCCAACAAGCGCTATCCGGCGCTGCAGGACCCGAACCCCAGCTACAACGGCATGCGCATGGCCGAGACCTTCGGCAACTTCGCCTTCGCCCTGGCGTGCCGCGTGCTGGGCCTGCGCGACCTCGGCCCTGCCATCTCCCCTTTCAACGCGTTCCTGATCCTGACCGGCATCGAGACGTTGCCGCTGCGCATGGCCAGGCACTGCGAAAACGCTCTGGCCGTTGCCTCCTATCTGGCCGAGCACCGCCAGGTGGCCTGGGTGAACTACGCCGGGCTGCCCTCGAACCCCTACCATGCGCTGGCGAAGAAGATCTGCCCCAAGGGGGCGGGCTCGGTCTTCACCTTCGGCCTCAAGGGCGGCTACGAGGCGGGTGTGCGGCTCGTCTCCAACGTGCGGCTGCTCTCGCACCTGGCCAACATCGGCGATGTGCGCAGCCTCATCATCCATCCAGCCTCGACCACGCACCGCCAGCTCACCGACGAGCAGCGCGCCGCGGCCGGCGCCGGGGACGACGTGGTGCGGCTCTCCGTGGGCCTGGAGGACGCGGCCGACATCATCGCGGATCTCGATCAGGCGCTCGGCGCGTGAGGTGTCAGACCCTTCGGGTCTGTCACCATTCCCGCCGTTGGGGCCACGGTGCCAGACCCGGAGGGTCTGACACCGACCTACTTCAGCGCGCCGATCCTCGCCTTGGCCTCGGGGTGACCCAGCTCGGCGGCGCGCTGATACCACTGGCGTGCCCGCTCCTTGTTGCCGACCGTCCCGAACACGCCGAGCGACCACAGGCGGCGCGGGTCGTAGGTGGCGCCCAGCGCGAGCGCGGCCTGCGCGCTGCCCATGGCGGCCGCCTTCTCGTAGAGAGCGCGCGCTGCCATCACGTCGCCGCGGTTGAGCAGGCGATCGCCATTGCGCACCAGGTCGGCGAGCGCGGTCTCGGTGAGGGGCGCCGCCTGAGTGCTGACGGGCGGCGGCACCGCCAGCCAGAGCTTGCTCTGGGCCACGACCGCGCCGTTGGTGCGGCGCAGCTCCACGCCGACCTCGATGGGGGAGGCCGACCATTCCGGCACCACGATCTCGATCTGCTGCAGCGCCCCCGGCGAAACCAGCCAGGAATCCGCGCCCATCCGAGACGCCCCCGTGAGCGCGGCGTTTGCCGGCAGCCCGGAGAGGAGCAGGATGTAGCTCTCCTGCACCGCCTCCTCGGGGCGTACCTGCAGCGGCAGGCGCGCCGGCTTGCGGGCCTCGAGCCGCAGCGGCTCGGAAGGCGAGCCGACGGGCAGCAGCTCCACCGGGCGCGGCAGCGCCGGCTCGGCTTGCGCCTCGGCGGCCACCTTGATGCTGGCGGCGATCTTCTCGACCTCGGCTGCTGCCGGAGGAACGGCCGGATCGCGGCGCGCGATGCCCAGCGTTATGACGACAGCCAGCGCGGCGGCCACGCCGGCGTTGACGGCGGTGGCGATGACGAACACCCACGGGCTTATGCTCGGGCTCTTGGGCTGCACCGGCACCAGCGCGCGCGACGGCTCGATGCGCTGGTCCTCCCAGCGCGGCAGCTCGGGCGGCGGCAGTTCGAGTGGCGGCGGCGCGATCCGGTCGCGCGGCGGTGGCAGCATGGGCTCGGGTTCTTCGTCGGTATCCCGCGCCTGAGGGTGTGGCGGCCCGGCGTGGAAGCCGTTCGGCAGCCCGTTGGGCATGCCCGCGATGTGAGGCAGCTGCTGAATGCGGTCCAGAAGCCGCTTGATCTCGCGCAACCTGGCGACGTTGTCGGAATGGTGCATGATGACCCAGACTCACGAACTCTGTTAAGACCCGAAACGGGGGTGGGCTGGCCGCAATCTGCTACTTCGCGGCGTCCTCGCTGCTGGCGGCGGTCTTGCGCGCCCAGGCATCGAACTCGTCGAGGAGCCTCTTGCGCCGGTTGGTGGCAAGCTCGGAGGACTTGATGCGACCGTCGCTGTGGGGCGGTTGGTCCGAAGCGCCGCGGAGCGCCTCCTTGCGCTGGGCGGAGGCCTGCCTGAGCCAAGTCTCCGCAGCCTCGACGCGCGGCCAGCCCGGCAGCGCCGCGCCCAGGTTCACGTCGCGCCACTTGGGATGGCGCTGCGAGATCGCCAGTCTGGCGATGGCGTCGAGCACCGCTGGCGTGTGCTTCGCAACGCGGCGGGCAGCCTCCTCGCCTCGGCTGGCCATGAGCACGGCGTTGACGGCTACCGTCTCGACGATCGCCCCCGGCGGGATCAGGGCAGGGTAGTCCTCCGGCAGCAGCACCGCCGGGGCGTAGGCTTCGCTCGGCAGCACCGCGAAGGGCAGGCTCAGGAGCCGCACGCTGCCGTCCTTGGGCAGGGCTGCAACCTGCCCCAGGGGCTTGCCCCCCATCAGGATGGCGGCGGCGACGGCGCCCGTCCGCACCTCCTCCAGCGCATCGGCCGGGGCCACCGACACTCGCTCGACCGGGATGCCGAGACGCTGCAGGATGTCACCCGACGCGAACTGTGCGGTGCCATCGTCGGCCGGGACGGCGACGCGCTTGCCGCGCAGGTCGCCCACCGCGGCGATGCCGGCGCCGGCTACGACGTGGACCTCCTCGCTGTACAGGACGGTGACGTAGGCGAGGCGCTGCGCCAGGTTGCCGCCGAAGGCATTGTTGGCCTTGGCGTGCGCAAGCACGGTGGCGGGTACGATCGCCATGTCGACGCCACGCAGATACAACGCATCCTGCAGGTTGGCAGGGCCCCCGTCGCCCTCCACGGGCAGGACGCGCCCGCGTCCGTCCGCGCCCATGGCCGCGGTCAGATCGTTGGCCATCGCCAGGTAGGCGGTGCCTGGGCGACCTGCGGCGACGATCAGCGTGTCCTGGTTGAGCTTCGCGCGCTCGGCCTGTTGCTTGGTGAGGCGCGGCGGCTGGCGATGGGTTATGGCCGGGGCGGCTTCCGCGACGGCCGGGGGCGGCTCCGGTGCGCGCTGCTGCACCTGGCCCCGGGCCGGCGACGCGGCTAGCATTCCCGCGCCCGCTGCAAGCATGCCCGCGTGGAGGAGCCTCTTGCTGCGGTTCGCTGCCGCGCCACGCAGCCGGCAACAACGCATCGCCGCCGTTAGACGCATATCCAATGTCCTCTCCAGGCAGCTGAACGAGACCGGCTCGGGCGAGGAAAAAGCGTCAGGCCCCGGAGCGATCCCTGTGGGCGAGAATAGTCACGGTTCAATTGCGGCGGTAAAGGGACGTTATCTGCGGTTGTCCACACACGCCGACTTGATTTTTTGTGTATTTGTTATCCGTTATTCAGAATATTTAGGACAAGTATAAGATAAAGAGCACCAGCCATCGAACTTGCACCCCTCCGACCGAAAGCGCGGCATGTGACTCCACACAAAGGTCGCAGTGCTTGCAGGGCTTCCCCTTTTCACCCGCACGCCATCATCCCCGCGACTAGCGCCAAGTGCAAAAAATTCGCGTCGAGCGGACGGCGGGCGCCTCGCCAAACACGAGGGTTGTTCGCCCGCCGGGCGCTGTCGCAGCGGCGTCACGTCGCGGCGGCAGGACATCGCTCAGCCAGCGAATCTTTTTGGGCAGACTCATATATAATTATATAAGAGCGGGAGGATTTTCGCCGAGGGCAGCCTCCCCCGTCTCTCTTGCCCTCGTTGCCTCGCTGTCGGGAACGCGCCGGCGGGGCGTGGCGTTGCTTCAAGCGGGGCTGAGGCGTTCGGAAGAACAGGTTCTAAATATCCGGGGCTGGGAAATGCGATTGCGCTTGGGCAAGCCATTGACGACGGCACGAGGCCGGCGGGGGGCACGAGAGAACGGCGCCGAGCGAGGATGCTTCCAGGTGTGACCCACGCTGCTGGGCACGCGCAGACGCTGACGTGCCCTCAATGCGGGCTGGCCTTGACCATCAGGCGGGTCAAGGGCGGCACGCACTTGAGCTACAACGCCCGCGACTGGAAGCGGCTGTGCAAGTATCCGGAGCTCGATTCACCCGTCCTGTGTCTTCTGGAGGTCGGCGGCGGCAGCCTGGCGGAGCCCAACGGCGGCCACGGGCCGAAGGGACCCGGCGGCGCTCGTGAGCGTTCCGCTCATTAACCGCAATCCGCCATCCCGGCGCGCTGGCACACCGGGCCGCTTGTGCCCCGCGCGTATCACGGCAAATTGAGCCGGTACGCCTTGTCTGAGCCACGCCGCGAGAATCATGGTCCGGGCGGATCGCCGCCGGGAGGTGTGATGCCTGAAGGATTGTCCTCTAATGATGGCGCTGCTGGAAGGACGCTGCGGGCCCGGTCACAGAACGTCGCGGCTGGACGCTGGCCTGCTGTCGGTTGCCACCGCTGTTCCGGCGCACGTCGTGAACCAGCGCGAGGCGATCAGGGGAGTTGAAACGGTCTTCGGCGACCAATTCGGCGATTTCAACCGGATCGCCGCCATCTTTGCCTCAGCGGGCATTGCCGAGAGGTACATCGCCCGGCCGTTCGGCTGGTATTTCGGCGCCCACGGTTGGCCCGAGCGCACAGCCGCCTATGTGGACGGGGCGCTTGCCCTGTTCGTCGAGGCCGCCGGCAAGGCGCTCGACCGCGCCGGGGTTGCCGCAGATGCGGTCGACGCCGTCGTCACGGTGTCGTCGACTGGGATTGCCACGCCCAGTCTCGAAGCCCGCGCCCTTGCGGCGCTCGGCTTCCGCCGCGACGTGCAGCGGGTGCCGGTGTTCGGCCTCGGCTGCGCAGGCGGGGTTGCCGGCCTCGCGCTGGGCGCCGATCTGGCGATGGCGCGGCCCGGCGGCGTGGTGCTGGTGGTGGCGGTGGAACTGTGCTCTCTTGCGGTGCGGCGCGACCAGGCCACCAAGGCCAACATGGTGGCGCTCGCGCTCTTCGGCGACGGTGCCGCGGCCGCAGTGGTTGCCTCGGGGAAGGCCAATGGCGCAGGTAGCGCAGCGCGCATCGTCGACACCGGGCACCACACCTGGCCCGGCACCCTGGACATCATGGGATGGCAGGTCGATCCGGTGGGTTTCGGAGTGATCTTCGACCAGTCGATCCCCGCCTTCGCGCGCGAACACCTCGCTGCGTCGCTCGATGCGATCCTGAGCGCCCAGGCCTTGACCCGCAGCGACATCGGCCGCTTCGTCTGCCATCCGGGCGGCCGCAAGGTGATCGAATCCATCGAGGGCGCGCTCGGGCTCGAACCGGGGAGCCTCGATCACGAGCGCGAGGTCCTGCGCCGCTTCGGCAACATGTCGGCGCCCACCGTGCTGTTCGTGCTGGAGCGGGCCCTTCAGGCGGGGCTGCCCGAGCGCTCCATGCTGGTCGCGCTCGGCCCCGGTTTCACGGTGTCCACGGCCACCCTCGCCGGGGGCAGCGCCGGGAGCCGGGAATGACGGCATCGCTCATCGGGGCGCTCGATCCGATAGCGGTCGCCGTGCTGGCTCTGGTGACGCTGCAGCGCCTCGCCGAGCTTGCCCTTTCCCGCCGCAACACACGCGCGCTGCTGGCGCGGGGGGCGGTCGAGATCGCGCCTGGGCACTACCCCGCCATCGTGGCCCTGCATGCGGCCTGGCTGCTGGGCCTGTGGGCCCTCGCCCCGGCACGGGAGCCGAGCCTGCCGCTGCTGGCGGTGTTCGGCCTGCTGCAGGTCGGGCGCGGCTGGGTGCTGGCCACGCTGCGCGAGCGCTGGACCACGCGCATCGTCGTGCTGCCGGAGGCGCCGCTGGTGCAGTCGGGCCCCTACCGGTTCCTGGCCCACCCGAACTACGCGATCGTCGCCTGCGAGATCCTGGTCCTTCCCCTCGCCTTCGGGCTGGTCACGTTCGCCCTCGTCTTCACGGCGCTCAACGCCGTCGCGCTGGCAGTGCGGGTGCGGGCAGAGCACAGGGCCCTGCGCGGCGACCCGCACCGGGGGGTGGCGGCGTGAGTGCGGCGCTCGACCTATCGCGCGAGGCGCCGTCGCTGCGCACCTGGGCGGCGTTCGGCGCCATGTGCGTCGGCATGTTCATGGCCATCCTCGACGTGCAGGTGGTGGCATCGTCCCTGCCCACCATCCAGTCGGCCCTTGAGATTCGGCCCGATCAGATGAGCTGGCTGCAGACGAGCTACCTCATCGCCGAGGTCGTCGCGATCCCGCTGACGGGCCTGCTGACCCGCGCCCTGACGATGCGCTGGCTGTCCGTGGCGACGCTGCTCGTCTTTACGGCCGCGTCCATCGGCTGCGCCTGTAGCGGCTCGCTGGCGAGCCTGCTGGCCTGGCGGGTGGTGCAGGGCCTGGCCGGCGGGCTTCTGATCCCGCAGGTGTTTGCCGCCGGGTTCGTGCTGTTCCCTGGCCGGGGGCAGGCGCTGGCGACCACCATCGCCGGCGTGCTGGCCGTGCTGGCCCCCACCATCGGCCCGTTCGCGGGAGGCTGGATCACCGACGCCTACGATTGGCCCTGGCTGTTCCTCATCAACGTCGCGCCGGGCATCGCGGCCGCGGCCATCGGCGCGCACCTGCTTCCCAAGGAGACGCCGGAGGTCGAATCGCTGCGCAAGCTCGATCTGGTGGCCCTTGCGGCCATGGCCGCCGCGCTGGCCTGCCTCGAGATCGGCTTGAAGCAGGCGCCGCAGGCAGGTTGGCTGTCGCTTCAGGCCGGTGTGCTGTTCGCGGCCAGCCTGGCAGCCGGAGCCTGGTTCGTGGCGCGGTCGCTGCGGGCAGGCCACCCTGTCGTGGAGCTGCGGACCCTCGGCGATCCCGGCTTCGCGGTCGGGTGCCTCCTGAGCTTCATCCTCGGCGTCGGGCTTTATGGCGCCGTCTACCTGATGCCCGTATTCCTGGCCTTCGTGCGCGCCCACGATGCGCTGGAGATCGGCCAGATCATCATGGTCACGGGCGCGGCGCAGCTCGCCATGGCGCCCGTTGCGGTCTTCCTGGAGCGCCGGGTGAGCGCGCGGCTGCTGACGGCGGTCGGCTTCGGGCTGTTCGCGGCGGGCCTCCTCGCCAGCGCCTTCCAGACGCGCGCCACCGATTTCGACGAGATGCTCGCGCCCCAGATCGTGCGCGGGGTTGCCATCATGCTGTGCCTGCTGCCCCCCATCCGGCTGGCCCTGGGGCACCTGCCGGCGGACGCCGTTGCCGATGCCAGCGGCCTGTTCAACCTGATGCGCAACCTCGGCGGCGCCATCGGGCTAGCGGTCATCGACACGGTCATCTACGGCCGTGCCCCCGTGATCGGGGAGAGGCTGGGCCAGGCGCTCGACAAGGGCGATGTGGCGGCGGCCAAGGTGGTGGGGCTGCCGCTCGACAAGTTCCTGGCGCACACGCCCGGCAGCCCGGTCGATCCGACGGTGCTCGCGTACGTGCGCCGCGCGGTGGAGCGGCAGGCCACCGTCGAGGCCATCAACGAGGCCTGGGCCCTGGTGGCGCTGGTGACGCTTGTGGGCGCGGTGGCGCTGTTCCTCGTTCCGTCCCGAAGAACGGCCGGCCATGAAAGCCGTGTGGCGGCGCCGTGAGCGGCCGCGTCATCCCGCCCACCCGATTGGGCGGCCTCGGGAAGCGTGGGTGAACGGCGGATCAGCCCCGGTTGCGGGACAGCTCGTCGAGCTTCGCCTGCATGGCGGCAAGCTGGGACTTGAGCTGGTCCAACTCGGTCGGCCGTGGCGCCCCCGCAGGGGCCGCGACGGGTGCCGCCGGCGCAGGCTTTGCCGTCTCGGACTTGGCCGGCTCGGAACCGGCGGACTGGCCGGCATCGGCCCCGCCGGCGCGGGCGGCCGGAGGCTTGCCGAACGGCGAGAACATGGCCATGGCCTGCTCGAACATGGCGAGGTTCTTGCGCGCCTGCTCCTGGTAGGCCTCGAATGCGCCGGCCGGGGTGAACGCGTCCGCAAAGGTCTTGCGGAACCTCTCCTGCTCCTTGGCGAGCGTTTCGAGGCTCACCTGCAGGTAGCTCGGCACCATGCGCTCGATGGAGTCGCCGTAGAATCGGATCAGCTGGCGCAGGAACGGGATGGGGAGCAGCGTCTGCCCGCCCATGCGACTTTCCTGCTCCACGATGATCTGAGTGAGAACGGTGTGCGTCAGGTCGTCGCCGGACTTGGCGTCGAACACCACGAAATCGCGACCCGATTTGACCATCGCGGCCAAGTCGTCGAGCGTGACGTAAGTGCTTGTATCCGTATTATAAAGCCGGCGATTGGCATACTTCTTGATGACAACGGGCTCGACCCTCTCGGGGTCCTTGCCGGCGGGCGGAGGATCTGCCTTGCTGAGCACGCGCATTGCGCCATCGCTGGGTAGCTTAGAACTTTCGTATCACCGGAACCTAACAGAGCGTGGGGCGGGAGACCAGCTTAATTCTTGGGCGACCCAATGGATTGGGATGGCTCCCCGTCTGCCAACCCCACCGGCAGGGCCCGTTTGCCAGGCCGGGTCTGCCCGCCTGCAAGCTTGCGGTGCAATTCCGTGCCCTGGCCCTGGCATGAGCGCGTCCCGCGCCCTTAATATAGCGATAGGATCTGCCCACGCGCTTGCCAATCGCGGCCAATTCCCGGCCACCCCTCGCAACCCCGATTTCCTGGAGTCCACCCGATGAACAAGGACGCATCCACGATTGTGATCGCCGGTGCCGCGCGCACCCCGGTCGGCGCCTTCAACGGCTCGCTGGCGAGCCTGCCCGCGCACGACCTGGGCAAAGTTGCCATCAAGGCGGCGCTGGAGCGCGCCCGCGTCGAGGCGGGCGAGGTGTCCGAAGTGATCATGGGCCAGATCCTGACGGCCGGCGCCGGCCAGAACCCCGCCCGCCAGGCCTCCATCGCCGCCGGCATCCCGGTGGATGCCCCGGCCTGGGGCGTCAACCAGCTGTGCGGCTCTGGGCTGCGGGCCGTAGCGCTGGGGGCCCAGCAGATCGAGCTGGGTTCGTCCCGCGTGGTGGTGGCCGGCGGCCAGGAGAGCATGAGCCAGGCTCCGCACTGCGCCCACTTGCGCGAGGGCACCAAGATGGGCGATGTGAAGTTCATCGACACCATGATCAAGGACGGTTTGTGGGACGCCTTCAACGGCTACCACATGGGCACCACGGCCGAGAACGTGGCGCGCCAGTGGCAGATCACCCGCGAGGAGCAGGACCGCTTCGCGGTCGCCTCGCAGAACAAGGCCGAGGCCGCCCGCAAGGCCGGCAAGTTCAGGGACGAAATCACTCCGGTCGCCATCAAGACGCGCAAGGGCGAGACGGTGGTCTCGGACGACGAGTACATCAAGGACGGCGTCACCTACGAGACCGTGGCCAAGCTTAAGCCGGCCTTCGACAGGGAGGGAACCGTGACGGCTGCCAACGCCAGCGGCATCAACGACGGCGCAGCCGCCGTGGTCCTGATGACCCTGGAGGAGGCGAAGAAGCGGGGCATCGCGCCGCTGGCCCGCATCGTGTCGTGGGCGCATGCCGGTGTGGACCCCTCGATCATGGGGACCGGCCCGATCCCGGCCTCCAAGAAGGCGCTGGAACTGGCCGGCTGGACCGTGAAGGACCTCGACCTGATCGAGGCCAACGAGGCATTCGCCGCCCAGGCGTGCGCGGTCAACAAGGGGCTGGGCTGGGACACCGAGAAGGTCAATGTCAACGGCGGCGCCATCGCCATCGGCCATCCCATCGGGGCTTCGGGCGCGCGCGTGCTGAACACGCTGCTGTTCGAGATGCAGCGCCGCAACGCCAAGAAGGGCCTCGCCACGCTCTGCATCGGCGGCGGCATGGGCGTCGCCATGTGCGTCGAGCGCGATTGACCCGCAGAAGGGGTCAGACCCCTCGCCTCCAAC
>DATBKR010000049.1:0-3766 GCA_036555805.1 Hyphomicrobiaceae bacterium
AGGGCTGCGAGATGCCGATGCGGCGTGCCAGCTCCGTCACGCTGCCGACTGCACGAATAGCTTGATCCAATCCCTGATCTCGCATCGCTCAGCCTGCGTCAGCCCTCCTGCCCAAAAAGCCCCTTCCCAACCTAATTGGACAGCCAAGCAAACGTCAATAGCCTCAGGCTATAGATATTTCTTCGCAGTTGCACCATTGGGAATTCTTATTGCGATAGGCACGCCGCTGATGCGTGATATTCGCTATCAAGTTCAGGCACAATTGCCTGGAGCTATGGCTTGGCGTGTCAGCTGAGAGAGAGAGGCGCCTTCGTTCCAAGCACGATGGTATAGTCAGCACACGCGGCTTCATAGCTTGCAGCTATGATCGGCCAGCGAGCTCGCATCTTGCATCGCGCTATGCGCTCGGGTGGCCCTTACCTTGGGAGCGCGCTGCCGTGTCCGCGGCGGCTTGCCGGCATCCTGCCGCCGTCGTCTTCCGGATGTTGCGATGCAGCGGGAGCGGCCGCGACCTGATCGCTGTCAGGGTCGGGATGCGGTTCCGTGGCGGACGTTGGATTCGCCACGGCAGCCGGCAACGCCCCCCGATTCGCCGAACGGACACTGGAGGCCTCCGACGGCACAACGGCGTCCGCGGCACTTCGCAATTCGCCCATTGCCTGCGCGACGAGCTGTCGGAGACTATCCGTGGCTTCCAGCGGTCCGAAGCCCGGTATCGACGCGGGATCAGTGAAGTCCCACTGGTTCTCGGCGATACCGATGAAATCGCGTATCGCCGGGTCCGCGGTCCACGCGCGCCGCAACGCCGCCTTGGTCAGCTCCGCGGGCACTCCCTTCCGCAGGAAGGCGCGGATGTCGCTGCCGGCGACAATGGACTCGATCGGGGGCAAGGTGGCGGGATCGAAGGGCGGGTCGGGGTTTGGATGCGCCTCGCGCGGCGTTGCCGGGTGCCGTACGGCGTCGGCGTCGCCGCCTTGCGGCGCGTTCGGCTTTCGGGTTTCGGTCCGCGCCTTCGCGGCATGCGCCGAACTCCGCTTCAAACGCGACCAGCGCGCGATGAAGTTGTCGTCGCTGCTCATCGCTCGTTCTCCTACGGCTTACCGCCGCCTCCGGGTCGGTCCGGGCCGCCCTTGTCGCGTTGACGCTTGAAGAACGGCCGCTCGACGTGATGTTCGGCAACGAATGCCGCCAGGGCGGCTTCGATGTCGTCGGGCATGGGCACCGTCTCGACCAGATCGTCGCCGGCTTCGGTGAATGCCTCGCCCTCTGCGGGGTCTGCCGTTACCGCCACCACTTCATATGGGGTCTGGGTGCCCGTCGCGCGCAGAACGACCCAGAGCAGCGGCGCGGCGGCGTCCAGGTTGTCGATGTAGTTGGCGGTCTCCGTCCGGTACAGCCTGATGGTCGCGGTGCCGGCGAAGAAGGTCGTTCTGTCCCCGGTCGTTCCCAGCGGCGTCCACGGCTCCGTCGACGGGACGCCGGAAAGAACCGACACGGGGCGCCAGACGAAGTCGAGCCACGGATTGACGGCCTTGCGCCGCTCGACCACCACCCCGACGGGAATGCTCAGCAGGGCTGCCGCGCTCAATTCACCGCCTCCAGGCGTCTTAGAGGCAAACCCGTTACAAGGTTCTGTGGCTTCAGGCGCAGGACCTTGTCAGCGGTCATCGCCGCAATGAGATACACGGGCTCGCCTTGAACCCTCTCCTCTGCGTCGCCGGCCTCGCTGAAGGTGAGCCGGTAGAGCCCGACCACGCGGCCACGCGCCTCCTCATCGAACTCGTCCCGATTCCACAGCGCATCGCCGATGCGAGTTGCTTCTGCATCGAGTCCGACATACCACACAAAGGGAGCATCCTGCAGCTCGACCAGCGGCTCGATCTGCACCTCGACGGCCAGAAGGTGCGCGATCCATCGTCGGGTCACCTCGCCCAGGGCGGTCAGACCATAGCGGCCGGCGGTCAGGTCCAGTGCCATGTCGAACCGGTCGCTGCGGTCCCAATAGCTCCCTGCGTTCTCCTCGCTGAGCACGTCGATCTCCGCGGCAGCCGGCAGCCCCAGCATCGACACCAGCGGCGACAGCGGGCTCTGGCCGATACCCGATACCGTCTCCTCGTCGGCGGCCACGAGCGATCCGTTGTGCAGGCTAAGCTTCTGCGGCCTGAAGAACGTCTCCGCGGCCCGCAGCACAAACGCGTCGTCGCAGCCATCCAGGACGTTGCGCAGGATCACATGCACGAGCTGGTTGAGGAAGAGGTGCGGGAACTTGGCATTGCGCCGCACAATGTCGAGGTAGGCGGCCTCCAGGGTGGCGTGGCACGCGAGCTGGTCGCGGAATGCGAGCATCAGCTCCCAATTCTCTCGCGCGTCCACGTCGGCGATGGCGTCGATCTGGGCGCGGCCCACCCGCTGGCGCGGATCGGCGAGCAGCCTTTGGTGCAGGGCGCGCTCGGCGGCGCACGCCTCGGGCGGCGGCGCCAGCTCCGGGCGCGCCAGGTACGCCTTCAGGAACTCGTCTGTGACCAGCAGCCGGCCATCCCCGTCGCGGTCGAGAAGATGGTGTCCGCAGGAGAGCCAGAAGTCGCGCGCGTCACTCACGGGCGCGCTCCTTGGCGAGACCCAGCAGATCGATCTCCTCCAAAGGCGCCTCTTCCTCTTCCCCTTCCGCGTCCGCGACGAACGCAAAGACGCGTTCCGGTATTGTTACAGCGCCGGGCGAGAGGGTGCGGAAGGTCTCGCGGATGTCTCCATCTTCGTGTCTGCGCGCGAGCGCGACCACCGTGCCTTCGGGGTGGTTGCTGAGCGAGGCCGCGAACGCGACCTCCTCGGCGGCCGCCGTTCTCGCAACCTCGAGATCGGGAGCGCCGAAGTGCTCGACCAGGCGCCGGGCCAGAAGGTCGACGGCGGCACAGTGATCTTGCGCGCTCGCCTCAACCACCTGGACCAGGGTCGACCAGCCGAGGGACTCGATCCCCAGGAAGCCGGATCGGAAAGCCACGCGCACCTTTCCTTCAATGCCGCCGACGTGCACCGGAGCAAAAACGAAAGTTCCTGGGACCGCCCATTCGCCGGGCTCCGCCGCCCGCTCGAAGACCAGCGTATCGGACGGATCGAGGCGGATCGTGCGCAGCAGCTTCACGACCGCGGCCCTCCTGTCGTGGGATCGAGCCAGGACGGCACGGTGAGCGCGGGGGCGAGTGCGCGCCGGTCGGGCTGGGCCTGCCCGCGCCATCGAATCAGCAGGTCCCCCTCGGCACTCAGCGATGAGGTCGCGCCCTTTGCCATCTGCAGGCTCTCGAGATACTGGCGCGTCACGGTGGCGAACTCGCCCGTGCGCCAGGCGTCGAGCGCCAGCATCAAATGGCGGGCAAAGCTCTGGACGAGCCGACCAGAAGCGAGGTCGCCGAACCCCTCTTCTGCCAGAGCAGTCGCGATCGGCTGCAGCCCCGCCTCCTCCTTCCCCAAGGATACCAGGCGGACGGTCGCACCGAACACCAGCCAGTCCGGAACCGCCGCTTCGGAGGTATCGGGCGGCCAGGCCAGCCGGCCGCCCCCGACCAATCCGCCGTCCACATGGATCGCGTCGGGCCACACGATGGCGATGGGACGTTCGGGCGGGGCGTGCGCGACCAGGGCGTCGCGCAGCGCCACCATGCCGGCATAGAAGGCACGGCGCGCGCTTGCCAGCGGCTCGTCGGGCTCCAGCACCACGGCGAATTCCGAGAGGTCGAAGCGGCCGACGTGCACCAATGTGCCCGCGCCCCGC
>DATBKR010000050.1:0-8811 GCA_036555805.1 Hyphomicrobiaceae bacterium
CTGACCCTCTCCCCGCAAGCGGGGAGAGGGGACAGGTCGCAAGCGGGGAGAAGGACCCCGCGCGGCGTCCTGTCCGCATCAAAGGCGCCAAGCCCGGCCCGCTCCCCGGCCTCGTCGAGCCGCAACTGGCCTCGCCCACGGCCAGCCCGCCGGCGGGCGCAGGCTGGGTGCACGAGGTCAAGTTCGACGGCTACCGCCTGATGGCGCGCATCGACCGGGGCCGTGCGAAGCTGCTGACGCGCAAGGGTCTCGACTGGACGGACAAGTTCGCCTCCCTGAAGAAGGTCCTCGAAAGGCTGCCCGTGACGACCGCCCTGCTGGACGGCGAGGTGGTCGTGGAATCGGAGAGCGGCGCCCCGAGCTTTGCCGATCTGCAGGCCGATCTGAGCGCCGGCCGCAGCGACCGCTTCCGCTACTACCTGTTCGATCTCCTCCACCTCGACGGCATGGATCTCACCGGCGCGCCGCTGCTGGAGCGCAAGGCCGCCCTGGCGCGGCTGCTGGCCGGGCACAACGGCACGCTCACCTACAGCGAGCACTTCGAGGGCCGCGGCGCCACCGTGTACGAGCACGCCTGCCGCCTGGGGCTGGAGGGCATCGTCTCCAAGCTCAAGACCGGCACCTACCGGTCCGGGCGCACCAGGTCGTGGGTCAAGACCAAGTGCTCGGAGGCGCACGAGCTGGCCGTCATCGGCTATCTGCCGTCCACCACCCAGCGCCGCGCCATCGGCTCGCTGGTGCTGGCCGCCGCGGAGCCGAAGGGAAACCTCCGCTATGCCGGCCGCGTTGGCTCAGGGTACTCCAGCGCCGTCGCCGAGGACCTGTGGCGCCGGCTGGAGCCGTTGCGCATCGCCGCGCCGCCGCTCGATGAGCCGCCGCCGGCCGACGTGCGCCGCAACGTGCGCTGGGTGAAGCCGGCGCTGGTGGCGGAGGTGGAGTTCCGCGGCTGGACCGCGGATGGCATCGTCCGCCACGCCGTGTTCAAGGGCCTCAGACCGGAGAAGGATACCGCCGACGTGGTCCGCCCGAAGCCCGCGACGAAGCGCAAGGACCCGCCGGCTCTGCCGGTCGCTCTCACCCACCCGGACCGCGTGTTGTGGCCCTCCGTGGGCGTCACCAAGGAGGGACTGGCCGAGTTCTACGCCGAGATCTGGCCGTGGATCGCGCCGCACGTGGTCAACCGCCCGCTGGCGCTGGTGCGGTGTCCCGGCGGCGTGGACGAGACCTGCTTTTTCCAGAAGCACGCCTGGGCCGGCATCAGCGCGCACGTCAAGCGCGCGCACGATCCGGAGGACGGGGAGGAGATCCTCACCATCGACAGCGTCGAGGGGCTGTTGTCTCTTGTGCAGTCCTCGGTGTTGGAAATCCACGTCTGGGGCGCCACGCTCGCCGGCATCGACAAGCCCGACGGTATCACCTTCGATTTGGATCCAGCGCCCGACGTCGAGTGGTCGGACGTAGTAAGCGCGGCGCTGGAAGTGCGCGACCGCCTGAAGCAGGCGGGCCTGGAGAGCTTCGTCAAGACTACCGGCGGGAAGGGCCTGCACGTCTATGCCCCCCTCAAGCCCCAGGCCGACTGGGCGGCCGTCAAGGACTTCGCCCACAGGCTCGCGCGGGCGATGGCCGCCGACAGCCCGGGCAAGTACCTGGCGATGGCCTCGAAAGAGGCCCGGCGCGGGCGCATCTTCGTGGACTACCTGCGCAACGGCCGCGGCGCCACCGCCGTCGCCGCCTACTCGACGCGCGCCCGCGCGGAGGCCACCGTCTCCACCCCGCTGGCCTGGAACGAGCTGGGCCCAGAGATGCGGTCCGGGCGCTTCACCGTCGGCAACCTGCTCAACCGCCTCTCCCACCTTGCCGACCCCTGGCAGCACCTGCGCAAGAAGGCGCGCCGCCTGCCGGTCTGATAGAATCCGACGTAAGTGGTGCGGCTAAGCAGGATTGCAACACGGCCAAGAGGGAATCCGCCAGATTCAGATGAGATTTAGGCTGATATGAAGCACGATGATAAACTGCGCATATGCCTCCAAAGATACGCGAGCTCATTGCTGACCTTGAAAAGGCAGGTTTCATCAATCGCGGCGGCAAGGGCAGTCACCGCAATTTTGTGCATCCAAGGCTCGCAGAGCCTGTTACGATCTCCGGCAAGTTGGGCGACGATGCAAAGCCCTACCAGATAAGGGCCGTGCGGCGCGCAATCGAGGACACAGAGGAATGAAGGACAGCGCCAGGTACGTGAAGATCGTCGAATGGTCCGA
Source organism: Hyphomicrobiaceae bacterium (assembly GCA_036555805.1). Taxonomy (GTDB): domain Bacteria; phylum Pseudomonadota; class Alphaproteobacteria; order Rhizobiales; family Hyphomicrobiaceae; genus AWTP1-13. The sequence continues at coordinate 2,259 of DATBKR010000050.1, forward strand.
GGAGGACCAATGCTATGTGGGAAGCGCGCCCGGTCTGGTCCGGGGCGGCTGCCACGGCGACGATGAACGGCGGGTCTTCGACCAACTGTGCCAGATCGTCGAGGAGGCGATCGACCTCTACCGCCAGGACGGCAAGCCCCTACCGCCGCCCACCGCGGGGCGCGGCCTTGCCCCCAGTCTCCAAGGGGCTGCATAGGTGGGATGGCCGCATCGGCTGGCCACTCGCCTTCGGTTCAGCCTGCCCATCGCGGACGTAGGACGGCGCCCGTCAGAACGAGCCGCCGCGCGCCGTGCGCGAGATGATGGCCTCGGTGGCCGCGTCGGGGCCGTATTCGTGCGGCGGGGAGACGCTCAGCAGCTCGATCAGCTTGGATCGCGCGCGGTTGACGCGGCTCTTGATGGTGCCCACCGCGCAGCCCGAGATCTCAGCCGCCTCCTCGTAGGAGAAGCCGGCCGCGCCGACGAGCACCAGCGCCTCGCGCTGGTCCGGCGGCAGGGCATCGAGCGCCTTGCGGAAATCCTGCATGTCGAGGTGGCCCGGCTGCTCGGGATGCACCGACAGGTCGGCCGCCCTGGCGCCGTCGCGGTCCTCCACCTCCCGCCGCCGGCGGCGGCAGTCCGAGAAGTAGGTGTTGCGCAGGATCGTGAACAGCCAGGCGCGCAGGTTGGTGCCTTCCTGGAAGTCGTCGATGTTGTTCCACGCCTTGAGCAGGGTCTCCTGCACCAGGTCGTCGGCACGCTCGATATTGCCGCACAGGGAGACGGCGAACGCCCGCAAGTTCGGCACCAGGCCGAGCATCGCCTCCTTCACCGGACCGGACACGCTGCTCACCGGTGCTTCTCCTCCTCTGTCTCCAGCTGCGCCAGGAGCGTGATGAAACGCTCGGGCACCGGTTCCGCGGCCACGTCGGCAAAGACATCGCGAAGCAAACGCCCGATCTGGGCCTGAACCGTCCGGTCCAACATAGCCGCCGGCCGGTCGGAAAGCCGGTCGGAAACCTGGCGGCAGCGATCTGGTGGTGGCATGTCTGCCGGCGGAGCCTGGAGCGGGTTCGCGCTGTGGACGATACGGAGATGCGGCCGACTTGGCGCTCCCGATGGTTTCGTTTGTTGGGTCAAAGCGTTATCGTCATCGGCCGAGTTGTATTGCGGTCCTGCCAGCGGCTCGGCAGATGTGGTGTTTGTCATCACCTTCCCTCCCAGGTGCATGCGAGCGTGGGACAAACTCGATAGGGCGGCAGAAGTTCCCGCCTGGAACGGCTGCCGTGGCTTGCGCGTTCCCTTGCGAGGGGAGAGCCTAGGTCCGGCATCAGGGAGGGGCCATGTCCATTGCTGAGAGAGTTAACACGGACCTGCCGTTTCTGCGGCGTTTTGCCCGCTCGGTGACGGGTAGCCAGGAGGTCGGCGACGCCGCGGTTGTATCCACCCTGGAGGCCATTATCGCGGATCCGGGCCGCCTCGATAAGGAGGGGCTGCCGCCGCGCTTGGCCCTTTACCGCGCCTTCCTGGAGGTTCTCAACGCTTCGGCCCCCAGCCGGGCTGCAGGCGGCGGCGACGCCCCGGCCCATACTGCGCTCAGGGCTGCCGAGCGCAAGCTACAGACCCTCACGCCCAAGGCCCGGCAGGCCTTCCTGTTGGTGGCGGTGGAGGAATTCTCGCCCTGCGAGGCTGCCCGCGCGATGGGCGTGAGCGAGGCGGAGCTGCAGGGCCTGATCGACGAGGCGGGCCGCGACATCGCCCGGCAGGTGGCCACCGACGTGGTCATCATCGAAGACGAGCCGCTGATCGCGCTCGATCTCGTTCAACTCGTCAACGACCTCGGGCACCGGGTGGTGCGGGTGGCCCGCACCGCCGAGCAGGCGGTGGAAGCCACGCGCGCGCTGAAGCCCGGCCTGGTGCTCGCCGACATCCATCTGGCAGACGGCAGCTCGGGCCTCGACGCCGTCAACGAGATCCTGGGCACGATCTCGCTGCCCGTGGTGTTTGTGACGGCCTTCCCGCAGCGCCTGCTTACCGGCACCCGGCCCGAGCCCACCTTCCTGGTGACCAAGCCGTTCCAGCCCCAGAACGTGAAGGCCATCATCAGTCAAGCCCTGTTCTTCGACATCCGCGGCCGGCCGGAGGGGGCGGCGAACGCGTGACACGGCCCGGCTCCGCTTAGCGGAGGTTGAAAACTCGAGGACCACGTTTCGGAGCTGCACCGGCTCGTTCGCAAGTACCGCGACCGGCCGATGTCGCTCGCCGACGCCTGCATCGTGCGAATGGCCGAACTTCATGATAGGCACTCGGTCCTGACGCTCGACCGGGACTTCCTGGTCTACCGCAAGAACGGCCGTCTTCCGCTCGCACTCCTCCATCCGGCGGAGAACTGAACTCGGCCGGCACGGCCATGTCGGGCTACGGGCCTCCGGCTCCAGCCATCCTACAAAGAGGGTAGCAAGCTTTGCCTTGGCGCTTCCGCTTCCCCCCTCGGACGGAGTAGATTGGACCCATTCATTGCAAGGGGGATGCGATTCATGCGTGCGGCTGTTCGTTGGCTGGTCGTGATCCTCGCGCTGCTGGCGGGTGCGGCGGCGTGGGCGCAGGAGCGCAGAGGCTTTCTCGGCGCCGAGCTCAAGGATGTCACGAAAGCGGATGCCGAGAAGCTCGGCTGGGAGGCGCCGCGCGGCGCCAGGATCGGGAAGTTGAGCGCGGGCGGCCCCGCGGCCGCCGCCGGCATCCTGCCCGACGACATCGTGCTTTCGCTCGACGGCCAGGAAGTCGGAGACATGGCGGCCCTCGTCGAGGGCGTCGCCACCAAGGGGGCCGACACGCAGGTGCGGCTGCGGCTGCTGCGCTCGGGCCGCGAGCGCACGGTCAACGTGACGCTCGGCACGCGCCCGGAAGACGTGGCCGCAGCCAGGGCAGCCAGGAAAGACCTGCCCATCCTGATGCTCGACCCCGGCGGGCACATGGGGCTCATCAAGGGCCTGGCGTTCACACCGGACGGCAGGCAGCTGGTCTCGGCCGGCGACGACAAGGTGATCCGCCTGTGGGACTGGCAGGCAGGCAAGACCGTGCGCACCTTCCGCGGGCAGGTGGGGCCCGGAGCCGAAGGCCGGAATTTCGCCCTGGCGCTGTCGCCCGACGCGCGCCTGCTGGCCGCCGGAGGATGGATGGCGCAAGGCGCCTACGGCGGCGGAACGCCTGACCCCGCGGTTGCCGACATCCGCCTTTACGACTTTGCCACCGGCAAGGTCGTGGCCCTGCTCAAGGGGCATACGAACATCGTGAACACGCTTGTCTTTTCTCGGGACGGCAAGCGTCTGATCTCGGGCGGCGCACTGGGCGATCTTGCCGCCATCGTCTGGGACGTCGACAAGCGCGCGCTGCTGTACCGCCTGCAGGGGCACAAGGCAGAAATCTATGCGGTGGGCTTCACGCCCGATGGCGAGCGCGCGGTGACCGGCAGCTACGACACCACGCTCAAGCTGTGGTCGCTCAAGGACGGTAAAGAGATCGCGACCCTCGCCGGGCACAAGAACGGGGTGCAGTCGCTCGGAGTATCGCCTGTCGACGGCACGATCGCCTCAGGCAGCATGGACGGCGAAATCCGGCTTTGGGACGGCTCCACCGGACGCTACCTGCGCACCCTCGCCAATCAGGCCACATCGGTCGGCGGCCTCACCTTCAGTCCGGACGGCAAACGGCTGCTTTCCACCTGCGCGCAGCGCCACCCGTGCTACGATCACGTCTGGGACCTGGCGACCGGCAGAGAGATCGCCAAGCACAAGATCGACGACAACATTGTGATCGCCGCCACCCTGAGCCCGGACGGCGGCCTCGCCGCCACGGGCGGGGGATACAATAACGAGATCCACGTCTGGGACTTCCGGACCGGGCAGACCAGGAAGGTGCTGGCCGGCACCGGCTCTCCGCGCTGGGCTACAGGCTTCTCCGCCGATGGGCGGCGCATCGCCTGGGGAAATACGTGGCGCAGCAACCCGAAGGAAACGATCAGTCCGCTCGAGTTCCAGCTGCGCCTTCCCGAGGCCGGCCAAGGCCTCGGCGAGCCCGAACCCCTGGCCCCGGATGCGGCAGCGACCTTCCTCCGCGCCCGGACCACGTACGATTCCTATTCGCTCTCGCACCGGGAGGGCGGCTCCTATGGATATGCGGACGCCATCCTCGACATCAAGAAGGACGGCCGCACGCTGGTCTCCATCGAGCGCGCCGCGCACGAGGGTTACCGGCACCTCGCCTACTCCTTCACGCCCGACGGGCAGACCATCCTCTCCGGAGCGTCCGGCGGCCTCATCACCGCCTACGACCTGAAGGGCCAGAAGCTGGGCGACTTCGTCGGCCACGAGGGCGACATCTGGGCCGTGACACCCTCCGCCGACGGCCGGCTGCTCCTGTCCGGCAGCCACGACCAGACCGTGCGCCTGTGGAACCTTAAGACCCGCGAGCTGATCGTCACGCTGTTCCACAGCCGCGACGGCGAGTGGGTGATGTGGACGCCGCAGGGCTACTACATGGGCTCGCCGGGTGCCGACAAGATCGTGGGCTGGCAGATCAACAAGGGTCCCGCCAACGCCGCCGAGTACGTCGGCGCCGAGCAGCTGAGACAGCACCTGAACCGCCCCGACGTCGTCGAGAAGGCCATCGTCCTGGCGTCTGCCGAACGGGCGGTGCGCGAAGCGCCGGGCACGTCCTTCAAGCTGTCGGACCTGCTGGGGCGCCCGGTGCCGAAGTTCAAGATCGTCTCGCCGGTCTCCGGCTCGGTCGAGCACAGCGGGCGCGCGAGCGTGAAAATCGCCATCGAGCCCACACCCGACGCGGTGCGGCTGATCCGCGTGCAGGTCAACGGCCGGCAGGTGGCGGAGGACACGCCCGACATCGGCTCCGGCGGCTTCGGCGCTGGCGAGCGCGTCCTCACCGTGCCCCTCGCCAAGGGCCGCAACGATGTCCGCGTCGCCCTCACCAACGCCATCGGCGAGGAGGCCGAAACTCTCACGCTCATCCACGACGGCGAGGGCGACCTCGACAAGCGTGGCACGCTGCATATCCTCGCCATCGGTGTCAACGATTACAACGGCCTGGGCAACATCTGCGGCGACTCCGGCAAGGAGAGCTGCGACCTGACCTCCGCCGGCGCCGACGCGCGCACGTTTGTCGAGGCGGTGGAGAAGCGCCTCGGTCCGGCGCACGAGCGGGTCAGGAAGCGCGTGCTGGTCAACGGCGGCGATCCCAAGGATGCACCCACCGCCGCCAACATCACCGACGCGGTGGAGTTGCTGCGGCTGTCCAAGGAGAACGACACCGTCGTGCTGTTCGTCGCCGGCCACGGCAGCAACGAAGGGCCCGACTACCGCTTCCTGGCCACGGACGCCTCCTGGATGGGCGGCGCCTTGCGCGGCTCCACGGTCGTGCCGTGGCAGACCCTGCAGGGCGCCATCGAGGCCGCCAAGGGCCGGCGCATCCTGTTCATCGACACGTGCCACTCGGGCAATGCCTACAATCAGCGCCTCGGCAACGCCGCCTACCACGCCAACATCATCGCCTACACCGCCGCCCGCTTCGACCAGCTGGCGCTGGAGGACTCGACGCTGGGGCACGGCATTTTCACCTACGCGGTGGTGGAGGGCCTGCAAGGCACCGGCGCCCTCACCCCCAAGGGTGAGATCTCCACCAAGAGCCTGGCCGACTACATCGTGGGCCGGGTGGGCACCCTGGCCAAGGCTCTCAACGGCGAGCAGGAGCCCCAATACTTCAAGGGCCGCGACGCCCAGGACTTCGTGCTGACGCGGCGGTGAGGAGCGTCGGGTGCAATAGCGCGTCAGCGCGTGTTGCACCGATATACGCAGGGGCGAGCAGCAGCGGTGCAATGCGGCTTCCGCCTTATTGCACCCTGCGTCTGCGTCGCAGCGCGACCTACTCGCCCAGGGCTCGACCGGCCGTCGGGCGCACCAGCGCGGTCGTTGCATCGCCGCGCGGCGGCGCTCCCGCCACCAGCGCCGGGCCGGACGGCGCGCCGTAGAGCGCTACCGCCCCGTGGATGTCGCCGGGCTGGAGCGCGCGGAAGCGCTCTTCGTAGCGGTAGCCCATGATGGCGTTGCCGCCGGCGGGGTGGTCGAGGCCGATGGCGTGGCCGATCTCGTGCGCCAGCGTGTAGCGCAGATCGTAGCTCTTGGGGTCGCCGTCGAAGCCCACCTTCCAGGGCTTGGCGGGGTTGAGGCACACCAGCGCCTTGCTGATGGGCTTGATCGCCTCGGGCGAATTCGTGTCGTAGAACACGTCGGCGAAGGCCCAGCCGTCGGGCTCTGTCTGCGCTCCGATCAGGATGTCGGCCGGGCCGTTCTGGGGCGCCTCCTTGAAGACGACGTTGGCCGCCGCCTCCCACATCCGGAACGCCGCCGCCGCCTCCTCCTTGAGAGCAGCTGCCGGCACCCGCGAGGCCGCTGCGAGACCGTCGAGGCTGGTCAGCCCACGGCAGTTGCGCGCAGCAGGGAACGCCTGCGTCTCCGCCGCCAGCCGGTAGGTGATGACGCGCGACCCGCCGGTGGCCGGCAGT
>DATBKR010000051.1:0-4092 GCA_036555805.1 Hyphomicrobiaceae bacterium
ATCATCCGCCTGCCCATCGGCCATGGCGAGGGCAACTATTACGCCGACGCCGAGACGCTCGACACGCTGGAGGCGGAGGGCCGCGTGGTGTTCCGCTACGTCGATGCGTCCGGCAACGCCACGCCGGAGGCCAACCCCAACGGCTCCCGGCGCAACATCGCCGGCATCTGCGATGCGCGCCGGCGCGTGCTGGGGTTGATGCCACACCCGGAGCGCCTGATCGAGCCGCTGCTGGGCGGCGTCGACGGGGCCCGCGTGTTCGAGAGCGTGCTTGCCACCGTGGCGGCGTGACGCAACCGGCGCGCTCGGCCTCGCTTGCGCCTCGCTTTGACGATAGGCAGGCGCGCATGCAGGATGCCGCGCCAGAACCGGTGCCCGGAGCGAGGCTCGGGCTCAACCCCGCCGGGGCCGCCATCTCGTTCATCTTCGTGACGGTGGCGCTCGACGTGATGGCGCTCGGCATCGTCATCCCGGTGCTGCCGAGGCTGGTCGAGAGCATGGCGGGCGGCAACACGTCGCGGGCCGCCGAGCTGTTCGGCATCTTCGGCACCGCCTGGGGGCTCATGCAGTTCGTGGCCTCGCCGGTACTGGGCGCGCTGTCGGACCGCTTCGGCCGCCGGCCGGTGCTGCTGCTGTCCACGCTGGGCCTCGGGCTCGACTACGTCTTGATGGCCGTGGCGCCCAACCTCGCCTGGCTGTTCGTCGGCCGCCTCATCTCCGGCATCACGGCCGCCACCTTCTCCACCGCCAACGCCTACATCGCCGACGTGACGCCGCCCGAGCGGCGCGCGGGCGCCTTCGGCCTGCTGGGGGCCGCCTTCGGCCTCGGCTTCGTGCTGGGTCCGGCAATCGGCGGCGTCAGCGGCGATGTCGATCCGCGCCTGCCGTTCTGGATCGCGGCCGGCCTGACGCTGGCCAACTTCGCCTACGGCCTCCTGGTGCTGCCGGAGTCGCTGCCCGCCGAGCGGCGCATGGCGTTCAGCTGGGCGCGGGCCAACCCGGTCGGCTCGCTGCGCCTGCTGTCCGAGCACCGCGAGCTGCTGGGCCTCGCCGGCGTCGCCTTCCTGTTCCACCTGGCGCACTACGTGCTGCCGGCGGTGGCGGTGCTCTACGCCAGCTACCGCTACGGCTGGAGCAGCCAGACCATGGGGCTGACGCTGGCCGCCGTGGGGATCGCGTCCGGCATCGTGCAGGCGGGACTGATCAAGCCGGCGATCCGGCTCATGGGCGAACGCGCCACGCTCATCGTCGGCCTGCTGTGCGGCGTGGTGGGCTTCACGATCTACGGCTTCGCCGCCACGGGCGCGATGTTCTGGGCCGGCATCCCGGTGCTGGCGCTGTGGGGCATGGGCAGCGCCGCCGCCATGGGGCTCATGAGCCGGCTGGTCGGCGCCTCCGAGCAGGGCCAGCTGCAGGGCGCCAACTCCAGCCTGGTCGCGCTGGCCGGCCTCCTGGGCCCCGGCCTCTTCGCCCACACCTTCGCCTGGGCCATCGCCCCCGAAGCCGCCTGGCATCTCCCCGGCGCCCCGTTCCTGCTCGCCGCCGCGCTCCTGGTTGCCGGCACAGGGCTGGCCTGGTGGGTGACGCGGCCGGCGGCTGCAAGGTTGTAGGACGGAGGGTGAAGCCCCGTAATCCGCCGATCCTCCCCGACGTGAACCCGAAACGGCGGATTACGCTTCGCTTCGCTACGCTAATCCGCCTACGGGGCTGCCGCGGCTGCGAACGCTCAGGCGGCCAGCTGCATCTCGGCGGTGAAGCCGTATCCCAGCTGTGCTAGAATGTGATTCATGACGTTGACGGCGTGGTTATAATCCGCCTCCGTCCACCGCCGCCGCCCGGCTTTGCGCATGCGCCTGTTGGCCGCGTCTTCGCCCGCCGCGCGAGCGATCCGCAATGCCTCCTGGTACGATCGGATGATCATCATAGGCACACCAGATCATCCCACAGTTCGTTGCGTGAGAACCTTACAATTCGTAGCATGAAGACCCCCGATTGTCAATCGGTCTCCGTTGTTTGACCGCTTTTCCTGCGCTGGCTAGAACCCCGTGTGCGGAAGGGGGCGGGGATGACGAATCACCTCTATTACGGCGACAATCTCGGCGCGCTGCGCGAGAGCGTCCGCGACGAGAGCGTGGACCTCATTTATCTGGACCCGCCGTTCAATTCGAACGCGGCTTACAACATCCTGTTTCGCGCGCCATCCGGAGAGGCAAGCCAGGCGCAGATCGAGGCGTTCGAGGACACCTGGCACTGGAACGATGCGGCCGAGCGCGCCTTCGATGACGTGATGCAGTCTGGCAACGCCCACGCGGCCGAGATGCTGTGCGCACTGCGGTCGTTCCTGCGCGACAACGACGTGATGGCCTACATCACGCACATCTCCGTGCGGATGCTGGAGCTGCATCGCGTGCTGAAGCCGGCGGGCTCCATCTACCTCCACTGCGACCCCACCGCGAGCCACTATCTCAAGGTGATGATGGATGCGGTGTTCGGAAAGGATCGAATGATCGCCGAGATCGTCTGGCGACGCACCAATGCGAGAGGTACGACCGCCAAATGGCCAAGGCTCCATGACATCATTCTTCATTACGGCAAGAGCGATAGCTTTACTTTCAACACCATCAAGGTGAAAGCGGATGTCGCCAAGACCCCGCATACGCTTATCACTGGAGCGGATGGGCTGAAGTATCAGACGTACGAGTTGACGGGCGCGGGAACAACAAGAGAAGGGGAGAGCGGAAAACCGTGGAAGGGCTTCGATCCGAACAAGTACGGAAGGCATTGGGGTTACGCGCACGCGCAACTGGATGAGTGGGACAAGGCGGGCGAAATACATTGGCCGAGGGACGGGGGCTTCCCACGACGGCTGGACAAGGAACCGTTCGATCCGCATGGCCGCTTGGTAGTATTGGGCGACGTTTGGACCGATATCGACCGAATAAATCAATCAGCCAAGGAACGACTAGGCTACCCCACCCAAAAACCCTTGGCTCTGCTTGAACGCATACTCTCCGCTTCGTCCAATGAAGGCGAGGTCGTGCTGGACCCCTTCTGTGGCTGCGGCACCACCGTCCACGCCGCCGAAAAGCTCAAGCGCCAGTGGATCGGCATCGATGTTACGCACCTTGCGATATCAGTGATCGAGAAGCGCCTACGGGATGCGTTTCCTGGCATCCAATTCGCGGTTCTTGGCTCGCCGAAGGATCTGGACGGAGCTCGCGATCTGGTCGCCCGCGACAAGTATCAGTTCCAATGGTGGGCCGTCTCGCTGGTGAACGCCGCGCCCCAGAACAGCAGGAAGAAAGGTGCGGACGGCGGTATCGATGGCGTCATCTATTTCAGGTCCGGGGCCAAGACCACGGAGGAAGCTATCGTTTCGGTCAAAGGCGGCGGCATCGGCGTGAAGGACGTACGCGAGCTTGCCAATGTCGTCGACCGCGAGAAAGCCAAGATCGGGGTCTTCATCAGTCTGGAAGAACACACGCAGCCGATGGTGAAGGAGGCCGCCGGGGCGGGGCTTTACGAGGGTCCGACCGGCAAGGTCCCGAAAATCCAGCTCTTCACGATCGAGGAGCTTCTCGGAGGAAAGCGCCCGAGAATTCCGCTGGTCGAACGCGCCTTCAAGGTGACGGGAGTCGAAGACATGGAGGAGCAGGACGAGCTGGACCTGTGAAACTGAAGCCGGGGCCCGCCTGCCAATCGCCCCGCCGGTCCCGTTGGTCTGGTGGCTGGAGCTTTTTTCCGTTTGGTGTGGATCGGACTCGGCGAGCGCAGGCCGGACGGCGCAATCGGAGCGCTGGTGCGTGCACGTGGCCCGCGACCTCCACCAACGTCATCCCGGCGCCGCGAGGGCCTGAAAGGCCCGAGCGGGGAAAGGCCGGGGCCCATGCACCTGCGAGCAGACTCTTGCGTTCGTTCCGGTGCCGCGCGGCACGGTCGCACGTGTTGTCCGATCCAAGAGCAAGTTGCCAGGTGCATGGGTCCCGGCCGATTCCCGCTTGCTCGCTTCGCTCGCAAGCGGCGCCGGGATGACGAAATGGGACGGCGCGCCATTCGCCGCCACCTGCTCGTGCAGCACGTCGACCGTTCCGA
>DATBKR010000052.1:0-2705 GCA_036555805.1 Hyphomicrobiaceae bacterium
GGGAGTGCAGCTCATGACGCGCCAGGCCCCGTCTGCGGCCGCATCGCCGACCCAGTCCACGGTAGCCCCACCGTGGGCCGCCCGCCGCCCAGCCCTCGGGCTTGCCGTTCTGGCGGCCGGGTTGCTCGCCGTGCCCGCGGCCTTGGCGCTGGAGGAGCAGAAGGGCGAGGCGGCCGCGATCACGGACTGCGACAAGCGCCTGTGCGCCCTCCTGCTGGAGAGGAACCCGCAGGGCGGCGATCTTAAGTGCGCGCTCACCAAGACCTGGGCCAAGTCCAAGATCAAGGAGGCCGACAACAGCAAAGTGAGCTGGGGCTTCGGCGACGCGCGCTGCTCGGTGGAGATCAACCTCAATCGGGCGAAGATCGTCTCCGTGCTAGGCGAGGAGGCTGGCACCTACCGCATCGCGCCCCACACGGCTCATTGCGTGGTGGAGCAGGACGGCAAGGCGGAGAAGGTCACGGCGGTGGTCGCTCCCAAGATCGTGTTCCGCAACGGCCGGGCGGAGAAGATCTGGATCAACCTCAAGAGTATCGACGGCCCCTCCTCGATCACCTACACAGTGCAGACCGCGGCGCAGCTGGCCGACACCTTCGGCCTCTTCCACCGCCGGATGATCAAGAGCATCAATCGCTACATCGAGCGCCACTGCCCCACGACGCAGGCCGTGGCCGCCACCCCGGCGCCCGCGAAGAAGGAAAAGGCCGGCAAGTAGCGAGCACAGCACCTGTCATCCCGGAAGCCGAGGGCCGAAGGCCCGAGGCTATCCGGGACCTCACAAAGCGAGTCGGAACCATGGCAAGGTCCCGGATCGGAGCGCTGCTCGCGTCTGGCTCGCATCGCTCCGTCCGGGACGACGGGTGGAGTTACACCTGCGGCTTACCGTCCACGAACGGCGCCAGCGCGGCGGCGATGAAGGCGTGCGTGGGCGCGGGCACGCGGTGCTCCTCGGCGAGGCGCGCCACCGCGCCCGACAAACCCTCCACTTCGATCGGCTTGCCGGCCAGCAGGTCGTGGCACATGGACGCTATCATTCCGCCCGGCAGACCGTCGATGACCTTCATGGTGCGCGCCGCATCGTCGGGCGCGAGCCCCGTGTTGAGTGCCACCCCGAGGGCCACGACCTCCGCCACCGCGGCCTCCAGCAGCGCGCGCGACTTGGGGTTCGTGCGTATCGGGCCTATCGGCCCGCGCGTCAGCGCCGTCAGGCCCGAAAGCGGCGCCAGCATGGCGAACTTGGCCCAGATGGTGCGGGCGATGTGGTCCGACACCTTGGCGGCGATGCCGGCCGCGGTGCAGGTGGCGTGAAAAGCGCTCACGCGCGGGCTGGCGCTGCCGTCGGCCTCGCCGAACTCCAGCACGGCGAAGGTGCCGACGTGCCTGATGACGCCCGGCTCGGCGATCTGCGCCGAGATGCGGGCGGCGCCCTCCACGACGTGGCCCGACCCCACCGCTCGGCCTATGCGGGCGCCGCTCTCCACCCCGTTCTGAAACGTGAAGATGGTGGTGCCGCCGGCCGCCAGCGCTTTCAGCGACTCGGCGGCGCTTTCCGTGTCACGCAGCTTCACGGCGAAGATGATGGCATCGGCCGCCGGGATCTCGCGCGCGTCGGCCACGGCGCCGACGGCGGCGAGATGCAGGCTGCCGAGATCGCTGTCCAGCCTCAGCCCGTCGCGCCGCATGGCATCGAGGTGGGCGCCGCGTGCCACGAACGTCACGTCGTTGCCGGCCGCTGCCAGGCGCGCGCCGAAGTAGCCGCCGACGCCGCCCGACCCCATTACAACGATCTTCATTGGCTGTGGCTCCGACCCATCTCAGGGCGTGATGACGACGCGGCCGACGACCTTGCCGGCGCGCAAGTCGTCGAGCGACCGGCTGGTCGCCTCCAGCGGCCGCGTCTCCACCGGGATCGGCGCGAACTTCCCGGCCTTGACCAGGTCGAGCATCTCGCGCGCCTCGGCCGGCGAGCCCACGTAACTGCCCATGACGGCGAGCGCGCGCAAGGGAAACATCGGCACCGGTAGCGTGAAGCTGCCGCCGAACAAGCCCACCACGATCGCGGCACCGCCCTTGGCCACGACCGATTGGGCAAATTGCAGCGACTTGTCGGACCCGACGAAGTCCACGGCGGCGCCAACCCCGCCGCCGGTCGCCTTGCCGATGGCCTTGCGCGCCGCGGCGTCCGCCGCATCGAAGGCCTCCCTGGCGCCGAGCTTGAGGGCGGCGTCGCGCTTCGTGGGATCGATGTCCGCCACCAGGATGGGCGCGTCCGTGAGGGCACGCGCGAACTGCAGGCCCATCATGCCGACGCCGCCCAGGCCGACGATCAGCAGCGGCCCGGAGCGGAGATACGGCAGCGCCTTCTTGACCGCGCTGTAGCCCGTAAGGCCCGAGCACATGAGCGGTCCGGCGATCTGCGGCGCGATCCCCTCCACGTCCAGCAGGTAGCGCGGGTGCGGCACCAGCACATGGGTGGCGTAGCCGCCGTCCACGGTGACGCCGAGCGCGCGGGGCGCGTTGCACAGGTGCTCGTCGCCGCGGGCGCACACGGCGCAGGTCCCGCAGCCGATCCACGGATAGGCAGCGTAGCGCTTGCCCATGGCGGCGCCCTGCGCCTCGGGGCCCGCCGCCTCGACGGTGCCGGCGATCTCGTGCCCGAACGTGAAGGGCAGCGGCCGGAGGCCGCGCACGTCGAGCTTCTGCTC
>DATBKR010000053.1:0-5090 GCA_036555805.1 Hyphomicrobiaceae bacterium
ATTGCCTTCGGCGAGTTCGCCCGCATCGGCTTCGATCACTGGAGATGGGTCGGCGGCTCGGCCGGGTTCTTCCTGCCCGTCGCCAACTACACCAGCGACGACATCCTGAGCCTGCGCGGCAGCCCGACCATGTTCTACTACATCGTGCTCACCATGACGGTTGCAGCCTTCATGCTGTGCCATGCCCTGCTGAGAAGCCGCGCCGGCTACTACTGGCTGGCGATCCGCGAGAGCCCGGAGGCGGCGCAGGCGCTCGGCATCGACACCTTCCGCTACCGGATGTACGCGGTGGTGCTCTCGGCTGCCATGACCGCGCTGGGCGGCGTGCTGTTCGCCTTCTACTACAACAACCTGTTCCCCGAGCAGGTGTTTCACGTCTCGCGCTCGATCGAGCTGATCCTTGGGCCCATCATCGGCGGGATCGGCACGCTGTTCGGGCCCATCCTCGGCGCGTTCCTGCTCACGGCTTTGGCCGAGACGCTGGGTGAGGCCATGCGGGCACTCGGCGTCGATATCCCCGGCATCAAGCAGGTGTTCTACGGCATCTGCCTGCTCATTGTCGTGGTGTTCCTGCCCGACGGCATCTGGCCGCCTTTGAGCAGGGCGCTGGGACTGCACAAGAAGCCCGCCGAGAGAGACAAGGGCTCCAGATGACCGGGCGGCTCGAACTCGCGCACCTGTCCAAGAGATTCAGCGGGCTGCGCGCCGTCGAGGATGTGAGCTTCGCCGTGCCGGAGGGGACCGTCGTCGGCCTGATCGGACCCAATGGCGCCGGCAAGACCACGTGCTTCAACCTTGTCGCAGGCGTCTACCGCCCCGACGCGGGCGAGGTGCGGCTCGACGGCAAACGCATCGACGGCTGGCGCCCCGACCAGATCTGCCGCGCCGGCGTCGGGCGCACGTTCCAGTTGGTGAAGCCGTTCGCGGGCCTGTCGGTGATGGAGAACGTCATCGTCGGCGCGCTCAATGCCAGCGCCGGCGTCCGCGAGGCCAGGGAGAAATCCCGGCGGATCATCGAGCAGCTGGGCCTCGCGGCCAAGCGGGACCAGGCGGCATCCTCCCTCACGCTGCCCGAGCGCAAGTGCCTGGAGGTCGCCCGCGCGCTCGCCACGGGACCCCGCGTCCTCCTGCTCGATGAGGTGATGGCCGGCCTGCGCCCAACCGAGATGGACCACATGGTGTCCCTGTTCCGCGAGCTCAATACCAGGCTCGGCCTCACCATCCTCCTCATCGAGCATGTGATGCGCGCGGTCATGGCCCTGTCGAGCCGGATCGTCGTCCTGAATCACGGCGAGGTCATCGCCGCCGGTACGCCCGCCGAGGTGACGCGCGACCCGGCGGTGCTGGAGTGCTACCTCGGCGAGGAGGCCGTGTGATACCGTTGCCAAACGCTGTCATCGCGGAATTTCGAGCCCGGGAAATATCCAGAACCCAGAGGCGAACTGTCAGCATCGACGGGCGGCCATGATCCTCGAAGTCGAGAGCCTCGATCTCTACTACGGCGATGCGCAGGCGCTCGACGGCATCTCAATTGCGGCGGAGGACGGCGAACTCGTCGCCATCGTCGGCGCCAACGGAGCCGGCAAGTCCAGCCTGATCCGCGCCATCGCCGGTATCGAGAAGCCCCGCTCGGGCCGCATTCGATTCCGGGGCGGGGATATCACCGGCCTGCCAAGTCACCGCACCTGCAATCTGGGCATCGGCCAAGTCGCGGAAGGGCGGCAGGTGTTTCCTTCGCTTACCGTGGAGGAGAATCTGGAGGTGGGCGCGTTGCTGCCCCGGGCGCGCGGCCCCATGCGCCAGACCATGGCAGAGGTCTTCGCCATGTTCCCGCGCCTCGCGGAGCGGCGCAACCAGGCCGCCGGTACCATGTCGGGCGGCGAGCAGCAGATGCTGGCGATCGGCCGCTGCTTGATGGGCAAGCCCGAGCTCATCATGTTCGACGAGCCCTCCCTTGGGCTGGCGCCCGCCCTGGTGCAGGAGTTGTTCCTCACCATCCGCGCTCTCAACAAGCGCGGGCTTACGGTGCTGCTGGTGGAGCAGAACGTGGTCGCCTCCCTCAAGCTGTCGAGCCGAGCCTATGTCCTGGAGAACGGCCGCATCGTCATGACCGGCACCGGGTCCGAGCTTCTCAACGACGATCGTGTGCGCCGAGCGTATCTTGGTGTCGAGGGTGGCGGGGCGGCGACGCCAAAGATTGCCGGAAGCGCATGACGGCTGAGAGCTTGCAGCCGCGACGACGAGCGGAACGTCGGGCCCGGCCCGCGGCACTCACAAGATGAGGCCCACGCCAGACACCACAAGCAGCACGTTGACGGCGATCTCGAACTGCCGAGCCGACAGCCGCCTGAAGATGCGCAGTCCGAACCATGCGCCGAGCACGGCGGCCGGAATGAAAGCGAGCGTATACCAATCCAGTCTCGCCGCCGTCGAGGACGTCGGCCCCATGACATGGATCGCGCCCAGCGTGATCGGCTGCATGGCAAGGATGAAGGGCTGGTACACGCCCCGTTGGCGCGACTTGTCCCAGTCCTTGTAGCCGCACCAGACCGTCACGAACGCGCCGGGAAACGCGGCGAGCCCACCGGTGAGACCGCCGAGGAACCCTGCGCATGCATCGCCCCACCGGCCGATCCCGAGCGACTTGGCGGTCGGTCGGCTCAGCAGCAGGCGGCTACCATAGGCAATAAGCAAGACTCCGATGGCGCCGCGATACGCACCGGTAGGAAGATGTAGCAGGAGGTAGACGCCCGCGGGCACGCCAACAACGCCGCCGATCAAGAAGATGGGCAGGCTGCGCCAATCGATGGAACGCCAGAGGGCGGCGACGCTGAACAGCTGGATCGCGATGCTGCAGACCAGCATGACCTGAACGGTGTAGACGGGGCCTTCCATCACATGGAACAGCAGCGCGCCGCACAGCGCCGAGAAGGCGAACCCGGCGATGCTGGACGCGGTGGATGCGAGGAGTACCGCAACCAACGCCGCCGCGATTGTCCCGTTGCCCTGCACGGACAGAACGACGCTCTCCGCCGCGAGCAGCGCGAGGCCAAGGGCAGCGACGAGGGCCGTCATCGCCTGCCGCGGCTCCTGGCCTTGCCAGGTGTCAACGAGCCTGCTAATGGCGCTCACGATTTTCTCCACAATCGGCCGGTATTCGAACCCTCGAAGCAAACGGGGCGAGGTGCTCGGCACGGAGAGGAAGCCCGCACGTGCCGAAGGACCAGCCGCGTCGGGCACCGCTCACCCCGCACGCGCATCACCGCGCCGAGCCCGCACATGAACTAGCCTGAAAGCGATCCCAAGGCTTTGCCGCGGAATTGATTTGTTCTTCGGGTACGCTTGATAAATGGTTCGGGAATGCCGTTGGCGAGGTCAGGGAATGCAATTTCTCTTTGACAATCACATTCTTGATGTCGACCGCCGGGAGTTGCACAGGGGCTCGACGCCGGTCCCTGTCGAGCCCCAGGTGTTCGATCTTCTGATCTACCTTCTGCAGAACCGCGATCGGGTCGCCAGCAAGGACGACCTGATCGCCTCGGTCTGGGGCGGCCGCATCGTCTCGGATGCCACCCTGGCGAGCCGCATCAACGCGGCGCGCAAAGCAGTGGCCGACAACGGCGAGGAGCAGCGGCTCATCCGCACCGTCGTGCGCCGGGGCATCCGCTTCGTGGGCGCGGTGCGCGTGCGAGCGGGGGACGAACCTGTCCAGGCGGCCCCGGCGCCGGCCGAGGCCGAGCAGCCGGTGCACGCTGCCCAGCCTCGCTCCGACCAGCCGGCCATCGCCGTGCTGCCGTTCGTCAACATGAGCGGCGAGCAGGCGCAGGAGTATTTCTCCGACGGCATCAGCGAGGACATCATCACGGCGCTGTCGAAAGTGCGCTGGTTCCTGGTCGTCGCCCGCAACTCCTCCTTCGTCTACAAGGGCAGGGCCGTGCCCATGAAGCGGATCGCCGAGGAGCTGGGCGTCGGCTACCTGGTCGAGGGCAGCGTGCGCCGGAGCGGCGACCTCGTGCGCATCACCGCCCAACTCAGCGACGTGACGACGGGCAGCCAGTTGTGGGGCGAGCGTTACGATCGCGGTCTCGCCGACGTGTTCGCGGTGCAGGACGAGATCACCGAGTCCATCGTCGCCGCGATCGAGCCGCAGGTCTATGCCGCTGAGAACTTCCACGCCCAGCGCAAGGCGCCGCACAGTCTTCGCGCCTGGGATCTGGTGATGCGCGCGCTGTCCCACTTCTGGCGCGTGACGCGCGACGACAACGTCGCCGCGCAGCGCCTGCTCAATGAGGCGATCGACCTTGACCGGAACTACGCCCAGGCGCCCGCCCTGCTTGCCCTGAGCCACACTTTCGCCGGTCATTTGGGTTGGGAGGACCCGGCAGCCGCAAATCTGGCCGCCGAACGTGCGGGGTTGGCGGCCATCCGGGCCGATGGCGACGATCCCTGGGCCCACCTCGCGGTTGGCGCAACCCACTTGCGCAAGCAGCACTTTGACAGTGCACTGGCCGCGTTCGAATCGGCGCTGCGCCTCAATGGAAGCTTCGCGCTGGCGCATGGCCACCGTGGCTTGGTCCTTTCGAGTCTGGGGCGCTGGCAGGAAGGAAGCCAGGCAGCCCGCCACGCGCTGCGCCTCAGCCCGCGCGATCCATTCGCCGCGATCTACAGCGCGGTTGCCGCCTACGCCGAGTTCGTTGGGTGCAACTACGAGGAGGCGATCAGACTCGGGCGCGAGAGCATCCGCCAGCGCCCCGACATGGTCGGGGGCTACCGCCCGCTCGCGGCCGCCGCCGCCATGGTGGGAGACATGGATCTCGCCCGGGCCACCCTCGACACGATGCGCCGCCTTCAGCCCAATGTCTCGATCGCCTGGATGGCAAGCCACCTGCTCATCAGCGAGGAAGCCGAGCGCGCCCGCTACCTGGACGCTTTCCGGCGCGCCGGCCTGAACTAAGCAGACTCTAACAACTTGACCAACGAATTGCAGCTGTGATTCCGTTTTCGCATTGATTCGCGGGGGGGAGCATGGCTGGAAAATCTCCGGTTACGGCGAGCGAGGAGCAGAAGGCGCAGCTGGAGGCGTTGGCGGT